>NZ_JBEOWS010000638.1:0-2223 GCF_040296125.1 Streptomyces sp. NPDC002265
CGACGCACCTTCCAGCGCATCCTCGGGACCACACCGGGCACCTACCGCGACCGATTCCGCACCACACACCGTAACTGACCGATGCCAGGCCGCCGATAAGTTCCCCCTACTTGGCACGGGAAGCGTCGGCGACTGCGCGCGGACCCGGCCGAGACCGCGAGGGGAACCGGAACCAGCGCAGGACCGATCGTCGCGTCCGAGGAACTCGGCTGCGCCGCGTGAATCACGCCTCGCCAGAAGCATGCAAAACCAGGTACCATGCATCACATGGAACTAGAGTCCGGTAAAGCCGAAGGCCAGTTGCGAAAGGGTGTGCTCGAGTACTGCGTCCTGAGCCTCCTGCGCTCTGGTCCCCGCTACGGCATCGAGCTGATAGAGGAACTGGCCGCGACCGGAGTGCTGGCCACAGGTCAAGGAACGATCTATCCGCTGCTGTCGAGACTGCGGCGGGACGAACTGGTCAGCACGAGCTGGCGCGAGTCGCCCTCCGGACCACCCAGGCGCTACTACGAACTGACCGACTCGGGCGCAGCGTCGCTGAGGGAGTTCACCCGTAGCTGGGTGCGGTTCAAGACGGCGGTCGACAAGGTCGTTCTCCCATCCGAGCAAGACACCGACCCCACCCGGGAGGCATCATGAAGGACACCACGAGCAACACCGAACAGCAGATGCGTGCAGCGTTCCTGGCTGCTGTCGAGCGCGAAACGACCACCCTGCCCGCCGATCGACGCGCGGAGCTTCTGGCCGACCTGGCCGAGCACATCGACACGGCCCTGGCCGAGCGTTCCAGCAGTATTGAACAGGTGGTCGCCGAACTCGGCGACCCTCGCGTGATAGCGGCCAGCGCTCTGAGAGAGGACGGCGGCGCCGTGCCCGCACCCGCACGGCGCCCGCGCAACCCCCTCACGCCACTGCTGGTCCTGGCACTTTCCGTTCCTGTGGCGGCCTTGAATCAGGTGCTCTTCGACAACGGCCTCATCTCCGGCGTGGTGCGCATCATCGGTGTGGTGCTTTTGTGCCGCAGCGTGTTCTGGACGGGTGCGCAGAAGACTGCCGGCTCGATGGTGACCTTCGCTCTCCCGGCAGTGATCGGTTTGACCGCTCTGCACTCGAACAGCCTCGACGGGGTGCCGTCGTGGCTGCTCGACGTCCTCTTGATGGGACTGCCTCTCGGAGGCTGCGTGTGGCTGTGGTCCGCACGGCGCCGCTCTGCCTGACCCGACCCCACCGAGAAGTGAAGCCCGGTGACCCACGGATCAACCGCCGAGGTGCTCACCGAGGTTTTCAGGGTGGGGTCGGCCGGGTGAGGGGCAGGCCGGTGGCGGGTGGGGTCTGCATCGACCAGGTGGGGCCGGAGCCGGGCTCTGCATGACTCGCGGCAAAGTGTGCGGCCGGGGTCGTCAGGTGTGGAGCCGGGAGACCTTCTCCTGGAGCGGAGACCGGATGGCGGGAACGTCGCGCCGTTCCCGGCTCGCTGTTCGGGGCCCGGGTCCGGCCGGACACTCACAGCCGGGTCCGCCCGCCGTCGGCAGGGCCGAAAACGGCGGCGGCCGTCGCGCCGACCACCACGGCGGCGATCAGCGGGCCGACGACGTACGGCCACAGCAGGCCCTCGCCACCGCTCAGAAGCCAGGGACCGAACTGCCGTGCAGGGTTGAGACTTCCGCCGGTTACGTTCGTGGTCAGGGCGATCAATGCGGTGAGCAACGCTCCGACGGTCAAGGGCGCGACGCCGGCGAGCCTGGGGTCGCGGGCCAGCCGTACGACGACGGCCAGGAGCACTCCGGTGGCAACCGCCTCCCTCAGCATGATCCAGGCATCGGGCGCGGCGTGCCGCGCGCTCAGCAGGGCGTAGTTCACGTCCGGGTGGGCGACGGACGGCCCGCACAGCAGCCGGCCGGCGGCGGTGCCGAGCACGGATCCCGCGGTCTGCGCGGACAGGTAGAGCGGCACATCGCGGCCGGGCAGACGGCGCACGGCCCACAAGGTGACGGTGACCGCCGGATTCATGTGCGCGCCGCTCAGCCGGCCGAGGGGGGAGGCGATGAGAGCGGCCACCACCGCGCCGCTGACGACGGCGTCGACGAGCAGACGCACGTTGTCGGACGGCAGGTGGGCGTGCAGCCATGAGCCGGGATGGAACAGGTGGCGCATGAGCACGGTCACGGCCAGCAGCATCAGCGCCGTCGCGGCCAGTTCCGACATCCAGCGGGCCCAACGGCC
>NZ_JBEOWS010000639.1:0-2204 GCF_040296125.1 Streptomyces sp. NPDC002265
GGGGGGGGGGGGGGGCGCGGGGGGGCGCCGACCGCGGTGGCGTCACGCGGTCGGCAGTCGGCAGTCGGGGCGCGGCGGTTGCGGCCGGGCGGCGGGTTCGCCGGCCTGGAGCTGTCGGAGGGGTGCGTGGAGTCCGTGCCGGGCAAGGGGTTCGTCGTGGGTTCCCTGTTCGGCGACGACGCCGCGAGGTCCCGTCCTCCGAGGCCGGCCCGGAGACGTGCCCGGGCAGCGGGCCGGGCCGTCGATCAGGGCGTCGCTACGCCCTCCCGGCGTCGGCGGTCGCGCAGCTGTGCGAAGTCCCGGCCTCGCCCTCGACCAGGTCGGCGGTCTCCGCGTTCGAGGCCGCGCCCCCGGTGGACCGATGGCCGTAACCGGCGGCGAGCTGCGCCGCCACCATGTCGGCGGCCACCTCGGCCGCGAGGTCGTGGATGTTCTCTCCGGCCTCCTGGACCGCCTTCTTCACCTCCAGGGCGACATCGACGGACGTCTTGAGGACACCGCGGATCAGCGGTTCGAGGAGACGCTTGGCCAGTGGTGCGACGACGAGACCGATCAGAAACGGCGGAACTACGGGAGGCATGAAGCTCCAGACCTCTCTACACAGACGCACGACCCGGGACCCGCGGCATCGCGGACCCCGGAGCAGGCACAGCAGGGAAGGGGGAAGGCGGAAGCAGCCATTTCCGGAATTCTCGATTCATCGTGCCGGCCTCCGGGCCGGATTGAATTCCTCGTCGATGGGGTACACCGTCCGCTCCCTGGTCACCGTAGTCCAGCCAGGTCCATCGAGACCAAATCGTCCCGGTGGGTTTCACTCATGAGGGTGTTATCCAGGTGCCGGGCCTTTACGGATCACGGTAAGCGCACACACCGAGGAAATCATTTTCCAATTTCCCTATTACCGGCGATCGCCTGCGTGACGAATGCCGAGTCCGCGCTCCGCCCTCCGGCGCCGGGCGCGTGGTTCGGACGATTCACGGACGGGTGAACTCCCAGCCCGTCACTGGCGCACCGGCTGCCGTGAACGCCAGCATGATCGGCATGGCCACCACGTACTCCCGAGCCGAGCGGGCCGCCCAGGCCCGGGCGGCCGAAGCCCAGCTCGCCGCCGACGGAATCGACGGGGTGGTGTTCGGCTGGGTCGACAACGCCGGGCTCACCCGGGTGAAGTCCGTCCCGCTCGCCCAGCTCGAACACGCCGCCGAGTACGGCGTCGGCGCCGTGCCCTGCTTCGACGTCTCCCTGGTGGACGACTCCTTCACCACCACCCCTTCGAGCACCGGCCCGGTGGGCGACCTGCGGCTCGTCCCCGACCTCGACCGGCTCACCCCGCTCGCCGCCCAGCCCGGCTGGGCCTGGGCCCCGGCCGACCGCTACACCCAGGACGGCACCCCGCACCCCGGCTGCCAGCGCGGCTTCGCCCGTCGGCTCTCCGAGGCCGTCGAGCGGCGCGGGCTCTCGGTGCGGACCGGGATCGAGGTCGAGTGGGTGGCGGCCGACGCCGCCGGGGCCCCCGCGACGGACGCGCCCGGGTTCGGGATGAACCGCTTCATCGAGCACTCCGACTACCTGCGGGAGGTGCTGCGCGCGCTCACCGACCAGGGGCTGACCGTGCTCCAGCTCCATCCCGAGTACGCCGCCGGGCAGTTCGAGGTCTCGGTCGCCGCCGAGGGACCGGTCGAGGCGGCGGACACCACGATGCTGGTGCGCCACACCGTCCGGGCCGTCTCCGCCCGGCACGGCTTGCGGGTCTCGTACGCGCCCGTCTTCACCGAGGGATCGATCGGCAACGGCGGCCACCTCCACCTCAGCCTCTGGCGGCAGGGCCGCAACCTCGGGCACGGCGGCCCCGGCCGCCACGGGCTGCACCCCGAGGCCGAGCAGTTCCTCGCGGGCGTACTGGCCGAGCTGCCCGCCCTGCTCGCCCTCGGCGCGCCCAGCGTCGCCTCCTATCTGCGGCTGGTCCCCTCCCGCTTCGCCGGGGCCTACCGCTGCTGGGGCCTGGAGAACCGTGAGGCGGCGCTGCGCCTGATCGCCGGCTCCGCGGCCGGACAGGCCAACGCCGAGTTCAAGTGCTTCGACGCCGCCGCCAACCCGTACCTGGAGATCGGCGCGGTGCTGGCCGCCGGACTCGCCGGCCTGGACGCCGGACTGCCCCTCCCGCCCGAGACCCCGGGCGACCCCGCCGCGCTCGGCGCCGCCGA
>NZ_JBEOWS010000640.1:0-2190 GCF_040296125.1 Streptomyces sp. NPDC002265
GTCGCTGCGATCTTGGAGGGGCGTGCCCCTGGGAAATCCTGATCGTGGGGTCGCCCGGCACCTCCTCGACCCCACGAACATCGTCCCCGAGGAACCCTCACAGCCCCCTGCCGCTGGGTAGCGGTCAAGCTTCGGTGAAATCGATCAACTTTCGCTGCGACGGAACAGGGGGCGGCTGCGCGTCGTGCGCGCCGCCGCTCCCCTTGTCCGGTCCGGTCAGTTGGTGAAGTAGAAGTACGACCATGCGCCGTACGACGTGGTGTTCACGTTGTCACCCGACGAGGAATCGATGTACGCGGCGCGCACCCGGGCGCGTACGCCCGACGTCCCCGGGTGGCCCAGGTTGACTATGCACTTGCCGCTCGTCCCGAGCGCGAAGTACTCCGAGTCCGTCGTGTACCACTTGCCGTTGTAGTAGACCTGCAGGTCCAGACGTTCCTTGCGGCCCTTGTAGTACGTCATCGTGGTGGTCACGACGGCGTCGGTCTTCTTGTGGAAGTAGTAGTAGCGGGTCGAGCCGATCGTGCCCGTCCGGTAGTACTTGGACAGCGAGCTCGCGATCTTCACGTGCGCGTACGCGGTGGACTTGACGGTCCGTGCGCCGTACTGGGAGTCGCCCTTGAAGACGGCGGTCACGGCGGTGTCGCGCGACATGTTCACGGTCGCCGACAGATTGCCGTGCGAGTCGACCTTGCCGGTCTTCAGCAGCTTCTTCGGCTTGTCCGCGCCGTACGGATCGGCCCAGATCTCCACCGTGCGGTTGGTGTAGGTGGTGCCGAGGTGCGCGGTGAAGGCGACGTTCTTGCCGTAGTCGTACACCTTGCCGTTGTTGGTGAGCGTCAGGGCGGGCGTGGCCCGGGAGACGGCGACGGTGTCCGAGGCGGATGCCGGAGTGTGCGCGGCGTCCCCGGCGTAGGTGACCGTGTAGCGCACCGTCCCGCCGGCCGGGGGCACGTCGGTGAAGGAGAACGCGCCGTTCGCACCCAGTGCCCTGGTGCCGAGGGACTTGCCCGACGGGGACAGCATGTCGGTGCGCACGACGGACACCGGGGTCCCGGCGGGCGGCATCAGGCCGGCGGCGAGCGTGCCCTTGACGGTGAGTGTCTTGGCGCGCGTTGCCGTGGCTGGGGCGTCAGCGGTCAGCTTCGTGACGTACGTGCGCGGTTCGGCCACGGTGTTGAACTGCGCGGAGCCCGACCGCCCAGTCAGCACGAACAGCTGCGTGCCGTCCGCGGACCAGGCTGTCGAGTGCCCGCTCCACGGCATCCATGTGTCCGACAGGTTGCGGACGCTGGCCGGGGCGTCTGCTCCGCCGGGGAAGACGTAGGTGTCGCCGGTGTTCTCGGTGTCGAGAGCGGTCGCCGCGACCGTGCCGTCCGGAGCGACGCTGACGGTCTCCGGCTCGTCCTTGACCGGGTACTCGTGCACCTCCTGAAGGTCGGAGAGCCGGTATTCGGTGACCGCACGGTTGCCCGGCCCGGCCACGACGATCGACTGCCCGTCCGGAGTGAGCGCGCCGTCCCGGTAGAAGCCGCCCTTGTCCGCGGTGACGCGGATGGCCGGGGTGCCGGACGACACGTCGTAGACGACGATCGGCCCGGAGCTGATGCCGCCGTCAAGGGCGACCAGGGTGTCCGGGTTCGCCGGGTCGGCGTACAGCATCGGCGTGCTGGCGAAGTCATGGTCGCCGGCGAGGTCGAGGGTCACGGCCGCCGGGTCGGTGGTCAGGTCGACCTCGCCGAGCCCCGACTCCCACTGGTCGCCGTAGCCGAACCAGATCCGGCCCTCGGTGAGGGCGATCCGGCGCGGCGCCGTCCGATCCCCGGTCGGGTACTCGGCGGTCTGTGTGAGCGTCGTGGTGTCGAAGGCGACGATCTTGTCCGCGCCGGGGACCGCGGCGTACAGCGTGCTGCCGTCCGGGCTCAGCTGGAGGTCGGACACCCCGGACAGGCCGGTGAGCGTCGTGACCACCTTGCCGGTGTAGTCGGCGACGGAGATCACATTGCCGCTGCTGATGTAGAGGTGCTGGTGGGCGCCGTCGACGACGGTGTCGATCACGCTGTCGACACCGATCGGCGTGCTGGTGTCGGCGGCCGCCGGGACGGCCGCGAGCGCCACGGAACTGAAGAGGGCTGCCGTCGCGACCGCCGCCGGAAGTGTGCGGGTGCGCCCAGGGATTGAACCAGATCG
>NZ_JBEOWS010000641.1:0-2182 GCF_040296125.1 Streptomyces sp. NPDC002265
GCTCGGGGCTCAGTCGGGCCGGCGACACAGCGGCAGTTCAACCGCACCGGGGCGTCGACGAGTGCCAGGGCACGGTCGACGGCGATCCAGCACATGAGTTTGGAGCGGCCGAAGTGCTGCGGGCCGCTGCGGACCTCCCGGATGCCCTGGTCGGGCTGGTCCCAGCAGGTGGCGGCCATGTCGGCGCAGGCGCCGAGGAAAGCGTTGGTGGGGGTGTCCAGTGCGGCGAGATCGCCGCGCAGGCGGTGGGCGGCTGCCAGCAGTTCGCCGTAGACGTCCGGCTGCCGCTGCTGCCGGGCACCGTTGCCGATACGGACCGGACGGCTGCCGCGGAGCGTGTTCGCCCAGGTGGTGGCCGCGTTCGTTCCAGTCGGTGGCGAGCGCGTCGGTGACACTCACCAGAGCGGTGAGATATGGAACTGCGTGCACAGCACCAGGCTGCGCTCGAACTAGAGTCTGTTTCAGAAGTGGATCAAGTGGCGAGGGCAGCTTCGGCGAGGGCCGTATGCTGCACTCGCATGAAGGATCTTGGTAGTCAGATCGCATACTGGGACGGTGTCGGCGCTACGAAGACGTTCACCCATCCGGTGAATCTCGGCTGGCTGGCAGAGGTGAGTGCGAACGCTCGGGTTCTGGACTACGGCTGTGGATACGGCCGTGTCATGGCGGAGTTGAGCGATCACGGTTTCTCCGATGTGTCCGGCGTGGACCTGTCTCCGACGCTGATCGAGCGGGGTCGTGAGTTGAGGCCTGACCTGCGTTTCAGCGCCCTGGAATCTCCGCCAGACCTGGCCTACGCCTCGGCGACCTTCGATGTCGTCCTGCTGTTCGCGGTACTGACGTGCATCCCTGACAACGACGCTCAGCAGGCACTTGTCGCCGAGCTGAGCCGAGTCCTGTCCCCTGGCGGGCTGCTATATGTCAGCGACCTCGTCCTGCAGGACGACGAGCGAAACCGCGACCGCTACGCCGCCCATGCCCAGCAGTTCGGCACCCCGTACGGGGTCTTCGCCACGGATGACGGCGCGGTGTGCCGGCACCACGACATCGCGCACCTGCGCGCCCTGCTGTCGGACTTCGACTTGGTGGAGGAGCACAAGACCGAGGTCGCCACGATGAACGGCCACCGGTCCGAGGCGGTGCAGTTGCTGGGCCGTAAGCGGTAATGATCACAGCCACTCGTTGATGACGGCGACGGTGACGGTGGCCTCGTAGCGGACGGCGAGCTTGTCGTACCTCGTGGCCACCGCCCGGTGGCGCTTGAGGCGGTTGATCCCGCACTCGACCGCGTGGCGCTCGCGGTAGTCGGCCTTGTCGAACTTCGGCGGACGGCCGCCGCGGGCGCCCAGCTTCTTGCGGTTGCGGATCTGGTCGGACTTCTCCGGAATCGTGCACCGGATCCCGCGTTTGCGCAGGTAGTCGCGGTTGGATCGGGACCCGTAGGCCTTGTCGGCCCGAACACGGTCCGGTCGCCGGCGGGGCCGGCCGACGCCACTGCGTGGTACCCGGATACGGTCGAGGACCGGCTGGAACTGGGGGCTGTCATGCCGCTGGCCGGCGGTGACCAGGAAGGACAGCGGCTTCTGGCCGTGCTCGACCGCCAGGTGCACCTTCGTGGTCAGTCCACCGCGAGAGCGCCCGAGCCCGTGGTCTGCAGGCTCGTTTGTGACTCCGCCAGGTTTGTCCCGCTGCAAATCCCCCTTTTGCGGGCACCGGCCGCATGCTGATGCGCTCGCGCAATCGTGGAGTCCACGCTCACGTCCCAGGTGATCAGGCCTTTCGCGTCGGCCTCGGCCTGCAGCTGGGTGAGGATCCGACTCCAGGTGCCGTCTCGCTGCCAGCGCCGGAAGAGGTCGTAGACGGTCTCCCACTCGCCGTAACGTGCGGGAACGTCGCGCCAGGGCGCGCCGGTCCGCGTCCGCCAGCGTATGCCGTTGATCAGCTGCCGCTTGGACCAGACCGGAGGCCGCCCCGGCTTCTTGCCCACCGGCAACAGCGGCTCCAGCCTGGCCCATTGCTCGCTCGTCAGATCCCCACGCCCCACGAGTGGATCATGACAGACCTTGATCCACTTATGAAACAGACCCTAGCTTGATCTTTAACGTCTACCGTCGAATGGTCCGTCGAACTTGATCACCCGGTTCGGTATCCGCCGGACACGAAAGCGGCCTTCGTCTGAACA
>NZ_JBEOWS010000642.1:0-2171 GCF_040296125.1 Streptomyces sp. NPDC002265
GGATCGCCCGCGGTGCGCGGTCAGTGCTCGCGCGGCGCGGGCACCACACGGTCCACCTCAGGGTGGGTGGTGAGGAGCAGACGCATGGCCGTCTCGGCCGCCGCTCCGTCGCCCTCGGCGAGGGCTTCGACGATCCTGCCGTGGTGGGCCAGGGACGCCTCGCTCGGCCGGTCACAGCCCGTGACCGGGCCTCCGGAGACCTGGAGGGCGGCGGACACGATCCCGGAGAGGTGCTCCAGCATGCGGTTGCCCGCGACCTGGATGAGCAGCGAGTGGAACTCGGCGTCGGCCCTGGAGAAGGTGAGGGCGTCACCCTGGCCCATGGCGTGGCCCATGATCTCGACCATGTCCCCCAGCCGCTGCTGGACGTCCTCACGACCGTGCCCGGCGGCGAGCCTGGCGGCGAGCGGCTCGATCGTCCAGCGCAGCTCGCTCAGCTCGCGGCGCTGGTCGTCCCGCTGCGGCCCGAAGGCCCGCCACTCGATGATGTCGGGGTCCAGGAGGTTCCAGTCGCTGACGGGGCGCACCCGCGTGCCCACGTTCGGACGGGCGCTGACCAGGCCCTTGGCCTCCAGCACGCGGAGCGACTCGCGGACCACCGTCCGGGAGACCTCGAAGCGCTGCCCGATCTCCTCGGGCACCAGCGGCCGGTCGGCGCCCAGGTCGCCGGAGACGATCATCTGACCCAGCTGCTGAACGAGTTGGCCGTGCAGTCCGCGACCGCGGCTGCCCGCGGCCCGCCGGCCCACGCGGCCCAGCTCCGGCTCGGCTCCTTCCCATACGGTAGATCCGACCCGTTCACCGACGGAGGCCTCGGTGTAGGGATAGCGGTCGAGTTCGCCCGGGCCGACGAGGCCGGAGTCGGCGGAGCGGGCGACGGTCATCATGGTGTGCGCAAGGGTACTCACGGATCCTTTGTCGGCGCCGTCTCCAACTCCCTTGAGGTCTTTGGTGAAAAGCACACGAAAGGGTGATCGCTCACCCCGTCGCAATTGACGCCTTATCGGAAAGAAATGGGCGCACTCCGGGGAGTTGTGCGCAGGCCGGGATGGGAAGCGCACGATCGGTGATCACCGGGCCCTGCTGCGCAGGGTCGTGAGCAGATAGGCGCAGAGCAGCGCGGCGAGCGACAACGTCATTGCGCCACCCACGGGTTGGACGATCACGCGGGCCACTCCCGCCAGATACCGCTCGCCCCCGAAGGGCCACTGCCACAGGAACACCTCGCGCAGCCGCACCGAGACCCCGGCCGCTCTCCGTACAGACGCTCCCTGAAAGGCCTTCTGTACGAGTGGTACGACGACGACGGGTACCGCGACCACCGCGGCAAGCCCGGCGGAGGTGGACCGGAAGACACCCGCCGCCAGTACGCCGGCCCAGGCACAGCCGACCACGAGGCCGGCCCAGGCGAAGCACAGCGAGAACCAGTCGGCAGGAACCTGGGCGAGCTCTCGTCCGTATACGACATAGAGCGCTTCCGCGTCGCAGCCCACCGTGAGGAAGGCCAGCAGCAGCGCGGTGGCGGCGGAGACCAGGAGCTTGGCCGCGAGCAGGCCGAGCCGACGGGGCACGGTGCCGCGATCCGCCGCGAGGGCGGGATGGCGGAACTCGTCCCCGAAGGCGAGCGCACCGAGCAGCCCGGCGCCCAGCGCCGCGGGCGGCAGCGGAAGCTCCCGCGGCCAGGCCGCCAGCAGTCGCGGCTGAGGGGTGTGCCCGGCGCGGGCCAGGAGTACGGCGGTGAGAGCCGAGGTGACGAGCACGGCGCCGGCCGTGAAGAACCCGGTGCCGATGCCGGTGGCACGGCGGAGCTCGTAGCGAAGGGGACGGAGGGGACTGGGGGCGGGGCGGACGGAGATCGGGGGCGGGAGGTCGGACAGTGAGTCGAGCGCGCCCGGCCCGGCGGGGCGGGCGGTGCGCGCCGCCGTGCGCTGGCCCGGAGTGCGCGGGAGGTGGACGCCCGGGCGTCCCGCGGCACCCGTCCCGTCGGCCGCGGGAGGCTCGGCGGGCATGGGTGACGTTCCGGTGGCGTGAGGTTCGGCTGCCTCCGCCGAGGATGCCCCGTCGGGGACCGGCACGGCGGAAGCAGGCGGCCGCCGGTCATCTGAGAACGCGGACAGGGTCCCGGTCGTTCACCTCTGACGACCGGGACCCCACGCGTTACCCGACCCCGC
>NZ_JBEOWS010000643.1:0-2168 GCF_040296125.1 Streptomyces sp. NPDC002265
GGACCCGGGCGGCGGGTCCCGGAGGCTCTCCGGGGGTGTTTCGCGGGATCACTCCCCGACGGCGCCGAGGCGAACGCCGGCGGCCCGTGGTCCGGCTGTCACACTCACGTCAGCTGACGCTGCCCGACCAGTTCTGGACCGGTGCCTGAACCGAGGTGCCGGTGCTGCGGAAGGAGTAGAGAGCGTTGATCCGGCGGCCGTCGGCCGTCTGGCCGAGGTCGTACAGCACGCCGAGGTCGGCCTTCTTGTCACCGTTGTAGTCACCGGACGTCAGCTGGCCGGCGTTCCAGTCGAAGGCCGTCGAGCTGGTCCACACCTTCTGGGGGGCACCGATGCCGCTCGCACTGCTGGTGGCGGTGTAGAGGGACGAGACGGGTACTCCGTCGGCCGACGTGCCGGTGTTGTAGAGGATGCCGATGTCGTCCTTGCCGTCACCGCTGTAGTCGCCCGAGGTCAGCTTGCTGGCGGACCAGCTGAACGAGCCCGTGCTGGTCCACACCTTGGCCGCCGTCATGTCGGTGCCGTCGCTGGTGAAGGTGTAGAGGGACGAGATGGCCTTTCCGTCGGCCGAGGTGCCCCCGTTGTAGAGAACGCCGACATCGTCCTTGCCGTCACCGTTGAAGTCGCCCGAGGTGACCTTGCTGGAGCCCCAGGTGAACCCGCCCGTGGTGGTCCACGCCTTGCGGACCGTCATGCTGTCGCCGCTGCTGGTGAAGGTGTAGACCGACGAGATGTTCCCGGTGGAGGAGGACCCGCCGTTGTAGAAGACGCCGATGTCGTCCTTGCCGTCACCGTTGTAGTCGCCCGAGGTGACCTTGCTGGAGCCCCAGGTGAACCCGCCCGTGGTGGTCCACACCTTCTTGGGCGCGTTGAAACCGGTGCCGTTGCTGGTGAAGGTGTAGACGGACGAGATGTTCCCGGTGGAGGAGGACCCGCCGTCGTAGAAGACGCCGATGTCGTCCTTGCCGTCACCGTTGTAGTCACCCGAGGTCAGCTTGCTGATGGACCAGGTGAACCCGCCCGGCGTGCTCCACGCCAGCCTGGGCGCGTTGAAGCCGGTGCCGTTGCTGAGGAAGGTGTAGATCGACGCCCGGCTCTTGCCCTCGGGTGAGATTCCGTTGTCGAAGAAGACGGCCACGTCCTGCTTGCCGTCGCCGTTGAAGTCGCCCGAGGTCGTCTGGGACGCCTGGGGAACCGCGCGGACCTGCTGGATCCAGGTGTTGATGTCGTCGAGACGGGTCTCGACGGCACCCGTGCGGGTCTCGGCCGGATCCTGGCCGAAGCAGCCCCCCTGCCAGGACCTGCTGTTGATGGCGACGAGCTCGACCTTGCCGCCGCTCTCGCGCAGGGCCGGCCCACCGGTGTCGCCCTTGCAGACAGCGGCGTCCCCGGCCGCGGCGAGGTCGAGGGTGCCCTCGCCCACGGCGCCGACGCTGAACGCGCCGGTGTGCAGGGCGAGAGGGGCCCACTCGTCCTTGGTGCGGCCGAAACCGGCGACGCGCAGCTGCTCTCCGGCGCTCGGTGCGGTGGTGGTGACGGCCACGGGGGCGACCGCGGTGACGGGCTCCGCGAGCTTGGCCATCACCAGGTCACGGTCGGTGCGCGGGACCAGTTCGGTGACCTCCACGACCTGACCTGCGGTGGTGGACAGGTCGGGACGGCCGATGGTGGCGAAGGTCTGGATCGCCGGCGGTCCGGGCGGGACCGTCAGGCCGGCGGCCGGGTCGTCCACGAAGCAGGAGGCGGCGGTGACGATCCAGTTCGGATCCACCAGGGCGCCGGAGCAGGCGCGCTCGTGGCCGATGTCGAGACGGACGGAGAAGGCGTAAGCAGTTCCGGTGTCGGGCGTGCCGGTGACGGCGCGGGCGGGCAGGGCTGCCGCCGCGAGGGGCACGGCGATCAGGGCCGCGGCAAGGGCGGCGAGACGCGTGGGTCTGGTGAGATGCATGACGTGTTTCCTTGGGCGAGGCGTAAGGGGTCGGCAGTCGCCGCGGAGCGCGGCTGACAGAGATCGGCCGTCGCGCCTGCAGGGCAGGCGACGGACCGGGAAAGAACCCGGCGGCGCTACTTGGTGGTCCTGATCTCCATGAGCATGAACTCGCGCCCCTGCTCGTCCGCGCTCTCGCCCACGGGCGTCCAGGTGTTCTTGGTGATGTCGAAGGACTTCT
>NZ_JBEOWS010000644.1:0-2157 GCF_040296125.1 Streptomyces sp. NPDC002265
GGCGGTGGGCGGCCCCTCGGTGCGTGCCGCGCCACCCGAACGGCGGCCCGGACGAGCCGCCGCGGGGTCCGCGGTGCGACGGTGGACACCGCAAGAACTCCGGACAGAAGTGGGGTCCGGAGCTCCAAGGGGGTGTTCCGTTCTCGCTGCCGACTCCGGGAGTCCTCGTGACCTGCTGTGACCGACGAGATCTGGGCCTGCTGCTGCTCCGGCTGGGTACGGGAGGGGTGCTGGCCGCGCACGGCACGCAGAAGCTGTTCGGCTGGTTCGGCGGCCACGGGCTGGCGGGAACCGGCCATTACATGGAGTCCGTCGGGTACGCGCCCGGAAGGACGAGCGCGCTGGCCGCCGGTCTCGCGGAGACGGGCGGCGGCACGCTGCTGGCCCTGGGGCTCGCGACGCCTGCGGCGGGCGCGGCGGCGGCCGGCGCCATGGCCGGGGCGTCCGCGGTGCACGCCCCGAACGGGTTCTTCGCGCAGGAGGGCGGCTACGAGTACGCGGCGAGCCTGGGCCTGGCCGCCACCGGTCTGGCGGTCGCCGGGCCGGGCCGGCTCTCCCTGGACCACGCCCTCGGGCACGTCTTCGACCAGAAGTGGATGGTGCCGCTGGCGCTCGGCGCGACGGCCGCGCTGACCGCGTTGGTCGTGGGCGCGCGCAACGCCCGGGTGCGCAGACGCGCCGAGGGCGAGCAGCAGGCGCTCTTCGAGGAGTAGGGCCCGGACGCCGCTGACAACCTCCCCGCCTGTGGCCTTCGTTACGGTTGCGCCGCGTGTGTCCCACGGGAGCGATGGGCAGTGACTGCACGTGCACTAAGCCGTCCAGTCCGTCCCGTTGGGGGGAACCGTGAGTGTGTGCGTGATCGGCGCAGGTCTGTCGGGGCTGGCGGCGGCGCACGCCCTGTCCCGCCGGGGCGTCGACTTCGTCTGCCTGGAGAAGGCCCCGGACGTCGGCGGCATCTGGCGTCAGCCGGGGGCCGGGGAGAAGGGCCCCGGTTACCTCTCCCTGCACCTCAACACCGCCAAGCAGCTCACCGGTTACGCGGACTTCCCGATGCCCGCGTCGTACCCCCTCTATCCGCGGCACAGTGACGTCGCCGCCTATCTGCGCGCGTTCGCTCAGTGGGCGGGCGTGCTGGACCGGGTCGAGACGGGCGTCGAGGTGCTGTCCGTGACCCAGGAGCCCGAGGGCGCGTGGACGGTGGTCAGCCAGGGCGCGGACGGGGCCCGGACCGAGCGGCGGTTCGCGCAGGTGATCGTCGCCTCCGGCCACAACACCGAGCCGGCCCTGCCGCACCCGGCGCCCGGCTCCGACTCGTTCACCGGGCGGATCCTGCACTCGCTCGACTTCCACGACGCCCGGGACTTCGCCGGACAGCGCGTGGTCGTCGTCGGGCTCGGCGCGTCCGCGGTGGACATCGCCTGCGACCTCTCCCGGCACGCGGCAGCCACGATGCTGTCGGTCCGGCGGGGTCTGCACATCGTCCCGAAGCAGCTGTACGGCATCTCGGTCGACGAGTTGGCCGAGACACCGTGGTTCACCGAGATGTCCTTCGCGCAGCAGCGCGAGTTCGTCGAGAAGGCGCTGCACACCGCCCGGGGCGCGCTGTCGGACTACGGGCTGCCCGAGCCCGACCACCCGATATTCTCCTCGGCGGTGACCCTGTCGGACGAGATCCTCAGCCGGATCCGGCACGGCGCGGTGAGCCCGAAGCCGGCGATCGGGTCCGTCGAGGGCGGCCTGGTCCGGTTCACCGACGGGACCTCGGCGGAAGCCGATGCCATCGTGTACTGCACGGGCTTCCGCATGGCGTTCCCGTTCCTGCCGGAGGGCTGCCCGGTCGGCCCCAAAGGGTCGGTGGAACTGTACCGGCGGGTCGTCGCGCCGGACCGTCCCGGCCTGCACTTCGTCGGCCTGGTCCGCCCGGTGGGCTCCGTCACCCGGCTCGTGGAGGCGCAATCGCGGTGGGTCGCGCGGATCGTCGAGGGCGCGGCCGTGCTGCCGTCCTCGGAGGTCATGCGCAAGGAGGTCGACGGGTATCTGAGCTCCGTCGCGGAGCGGTACGGCAATGCCGAGGGCTCCTCGATCCAGGTGGACGTCGCCCCGTACCTCGCGGAACTGCGCGACCTCTAGGGCAGGCCCGGAGTACCGAAGGGCGTC
>NZ_JBEOWS010000645.1:0-2156 GCF_040296125.1 Streptomyces sp. NPDC002265
CCGGCTCCTGCCCGTGGATCCACCGGTCCGCGTCTCCGCCCGCCCTCTCGCCGCCCGCCCTCCCGGCGGGCGGCCTTCGCCTCAGCCGGCCTTCGCCTCAGCCGGCCTTCGCCTCGCCGGTTCCGGCGTCCGTCGCGGTGCCGGGGCCGTACAGCACCCGGGTGAGGGACTCACGGGTCACGCCGTGGTCGGCGAGGACCTCCGCCGGCACACCGGGACGTGCCGTGAGGGCGAGCAGCAGATGCTCGTCGCCGATCCGGCGGCCGCGCCGGCCGAGGGTGATGCGCAGCGACTCGGTGAGCAGATCCCTGGCGCCGCGGTCGAACAGCCGCCGCCCGGTCCTGCGGCCGGTGACACCGCCCCGGCCGGAATCCGCCAACACCCCTTCCCCGTGCTCCTCCTCGATCCGCGCGACGATCTCCGCCAGATCGATCCCCAGCCCGGACAGGGCGTCCGCGTCGGCCCGGGAGAGCCCGCCACGGCGGCGGGCCTCGCCCAGTTCGCGTACGACACCGTCCCGACCCCCCGGCGGAAGGCCGAGCGCCGCCAGCGCGAAGGACCCGCGGCTGCCCTCGCGGTCGAGGAGGGCCAGCAGGACATGGGTCTCCTCGACCCTTTCCGCGCCCGCCCGTTCCGCGTGGGCCACCGCGCCCACCACCACCGCGCGGGCGTCCTGGGTGAAGCGTTCGAACATCACTGCCTCCCGTACTTCTTGTGCACGGCCTGCCTGCTGACTCCGAGTTCCGCGGCGATCTCCTGCCACGACCAGCCCTGATGGCGCGCACTGCGCACCTGCACCGCCTCCAGCTGCTCCAGCAGCCGGCGCAGCGCGGCCACTGCCCGCAGTCCGACCCGCGGATCGCGGTCGCCGGCGCGCTGGGCGAGATCCGTTGCTTCGGTCATGACGTCAACTTACGTTGACACGGGGGTGATGTCAACTGAAGTTGACATGCGAACGGCCGGCCCGGAAGCCGGGCCGGCCGTCGTGAGCACGGGCGGAAGATCAGGAGGTGGTCAGCACGATCTTGCCGAACTGGTCGCCCGACTCCAGCCGCTCGAAGCCCTCCCGGGCACGGTCGAGCGGAAGCACCTCGTCGATGACGGGGCGCACCCCGGTCGCGGCGCAGAAGGAGAGCAGGTCCTCCAGTTCGTCCTTGGTGCCCATCGTCGAGCCGACGACCTTGAGTTCGAGGAAGAAGATCCGGGTCAGCTCGGCGTGCGAGGGCCGGTCGCCGCTGGTCGCACCGGAGATCACCAGGGTGCCGCCGGGCCGCAGGGACTTCACCGAGTGCGACCAGGTCGCGGCGCCCACGGTCTCGATCACGGCGTCCACCCGCTGGGGCAGCCGCGCGCCCGACTCCAGTGCCTCCACGGCCCCGAGCTCCAGGGCCCGCTTGCGCTTGGCCTCGTCCCGGCTGGTGGCGAAGACCCGCAGCCCGGCCGCCTTCCCCAGCACGATGGCCGCGGTGGCGACCCCGCCGCCCGCGCCCTGGACGAGCACCGAGTCGCCTGGGCGCACACCCGCGTTCGTGAAGAGCATGCGGTACGCCGTCAGCCAGGCCGTGGGCAGACAGGCGGCCTCCTCGAAGGAGAGCTCCTTGGGCTTGGGCAGCACGTTCCAGGTGGGCACGGCGACCTGCTCGGCGAAGGTGCCCTGGTAGCGCTCGGTGAGGATGGAGCGGGGCTCGTCGGGGCCCACTCCGTGGCCGGTCTGGCCGATCACGGAGTGCAGGACGACCTCGTTGCCGTCCTCGTCGACACCGGCGGCGTCGCAGCCGAGGATCATGGGCAGCTTGTCATCGGACAGGCCGACGCCCCGCAGGGACCAGAGGTCGTGGTGGTTGAGGGAGGCGGCTCTGACGTTGACGACGCTCCAGCCGGAGCGGGCGCCGGGGGCCGGACGCTCCCCCAACTCCAGGCCGGAGAGCGGCTGGTCACGGTCGATTCGGGCGGCGTAGGCAGCGAACATGAAGCCGACGATAGGTTCCGGGGGCGGCGGGGGGAACCAGGACGCGTTGTGACACACGCCCTCTTGCGCGGAACACGTCAGACGTAGCGGCGGGCCACCCAGCTGCCAGGGCGCAGCGGAACGGCCGGAGACGGAAGAACGGCCGGAGAAGATGAAACGGCCTCGCCCGTGCGGGCGAGGCCGTTGC
>NZ_JBEOWS010000646.1:0-2133 GCF_040296125.1 Streptomyces sp. NPDC002265
CACGGACCGTACGGTCCGTGCACCACGCCTGCCCCGTCCCGCGCTCACGCCGTGGCGCGCACCACCACCTCGGCAAGACCGCCCCGCAGGCGCGCCCGGGCCTCCTGCGCCGCCTGCCCGTCGGTGGCATCCGCCCCCGCGTACGCGGCGATCCACGCCTGCACCAGAGCGAACGGCCAGGCATGCGCGTACTCCCGCGCGTCCCGGGTGGCGAACGCCAGGGCGTACGCGGCGGCGTTCGCGATGGCGTTCGCCCCTACGTACACCCGCTCGCTCACCTCGGTGTGCATCCGCGCGTAGGTGTCCCCGTAGTCCTCTGCGTCCTTCTCCGCCCATCCGCGCGAGAGCGCGAAGGAGGAGGCTGCCGCGGCCGCCCTGGCGCGGACCTGCTCGCCGGGATAGGCCAGCCGGTACACCTCCCGCAACGCCGGTTCCAGCACCGCCAACCACACGCTCTCGCCGAACACCTCGCCGGCCACCGCGCGTGCGTGCACCGCCCGCAGCGCCTCGTGCGGAGCCGGATCCCCGCCGTGCCGGGCGACCGCCTCGCCGATCAGGTCCGCCACCGCCCCGGCATGCCAGAGATGGAGGGCGGCGAACGACGTCCCGGCGGCGGGGCCCACCAGTCTCTCGTCGCCGCTCGCCTCGTCGGCGAGCGCACCGCCGACCTGGACGGTCCAGTCGGGTACCAGCGGTGTCCCGGCGGTTTCCGGCGGGCTGCTCGATCGGGTCGTCATCACGGTCTCCGGGGCACATGGCCCCGGTCGGGGGCCAGAAGAATCGGTCCGACGGCGCATTCTTCCGTCTCGGAGATCACGGAATCCACCCGCGGGCAGGTCCTGAAATTGAAGTGAGCACCAGACACGCGGCATGCCCCGGCCCGCGCGTCAGCCAACCGGGTGCTCGACCACTGTCCGGGATTCCTGTCCGGGGGCGGACACCCTCGTCCACATCGCCGACACGCATCGTGCCGCGGGCGAGACGGACAGTTCGCCCCGGGCGTTGAGGCAGACGTTGGACATCCTGGAAGGCATCGGCAACCCGGATGCCGACGGTCACTATGCACTGCGGCAACTCCGTCGTCGGATTCACGCGGGAGCCGCCGCCGAACCGCCGGACCGTGCGGCGGCTTGACCCGGCCCGGGCGTCGCGCCCGTGCTCGTCCGAGGACGGTTCGGCGCCGGGGATCCGATGGCCGGGCCCGTCAGAGGAGGCCTTGGCGCAGTGCGTAGGCGACGGCGTGGACCCTGTTGCGCAGACCGTGCCGCGCGATCATCTCGTGGATGATGTATTTGACGGTTCGCTCCGAGTAGTGCAGCGCAGCGGCGATCTCCGTGGTGCTCAAGCCCGCCGCCAGTTGCCGTAGTACCGCGAGTTCCCTCGCGGTGAAGGACAACGAGTCGTCTTCGGTGTCGAGGCTCTGCTCGTTCCACTGGCGGGTACGGATCTGTTCCAGCAGTGAACCGAGCAGGGACTGCGGCAGCGACGCGGCGCCGCGGGCCACCGCGCACAGCATCTCGGTGATGTCCGCGAGGGTGGTCTCCTCGCGCGACATGAAGGCCACGAGTCCCAGCCCGATCACCCGGACGAGTTGCTGGGCGGTCGGTTTGTTGGCCACGAGGACGAGCCGAGGTGCCGCTGCGGGGTCCTCCGGGCAGTAGCGCTTCAGCGCCGTGAATGTCTTCTCCTCCAGCTTGGCCGTGATGACCAGCAGAACGTCCGGATTCTCCTCGGCGCCCACCGGCATCACGTGCACGCGGTCGTCCGCGGCGAGATGTGCTTCCACGCCCTGCGCGGTCAGCCTGTCTTCCGCCAGGACGGTCACCTGCATGGGTCGCGACGGTCCAGAGTCGCTCACCTGGCGTCCTTTCGGGATTCCGATGTTGCTCACATGACGCGAGACCGTGCATGCAGTGCTCGGTCGAGGTACCTGCACCGGCCGACGGTCCGTGACCGGCCGACGGTGTTCGGCTCGTTGTGGGCGGTCGCGCGCGGCCGAAGCCCCGTTCTCCCCGTCACCACCGCCTCGCCCGGCAGTCGCTCGGCCATGGGGCCGTCACGGCGTCCGGGCGGGGCTGCAGGGGTGTCCATCGGGGGTAGTCAGAGGGTCTTGATCTGTCCGCCGTCGATGAC
>NZ_JBEOWS010000647.1:0-2130 GCF_040296125.1 Streptomyces sp. NPDC002265
GATCCATGGGGCCGCCGGAGGAGTCGGTACCGTCGCCGCCCAGCTGGCCGGGCTGGCCGGCGCCGGCCGGATCGTCGGGGTGGTCGGCAGCCCGAACCGGGCCCGGTACGCGGCCCGGTTCGGCTTCGACCGGATCCTGCTGCGCGCCGAACTGCCCGACGCGGCCGGAGAAGAACGGTTCGACGTGGTCCTCGACCCGGTGGGGGGCCGGACCCGGCGGGACGGCCTGCGGATGCTCGCCCCGCACGGACGGCTTGTCGCCTACGGCACCGTAGGCGGCGGCGAGCCCGCCCTCGCCGACACCGACGACCTGCTCATGAGCGGCACGTCCCTGCTGACCTACAACAGCCACCTGCTCGGCCGGACCCACCCGCAGCGCCTCGCCGACTCCGCACGGCAGGCCCTCGGACTCCTGGCCGACGGGCGGATCCGTATCGACATCACCGCCGAGTACGCCCTCGACGAAGTCGGCACCGCCGTTCAGCGGTTGCGCGAGGGCGCCACCGTCGGAAAGAGCGTCCTGCGCATCGACGGCAGCCCAGGGGGCCGCCCCCGCTGAGCTGTGCGTCGTCCACGCACGCCCTGAGCGCCGGGCGATGCTTCCGTGCGCCGTCGGGCACGGCCGGATCCCTGCCCTCCACCGGGCAGGCCGGGCGCGTGCTGGGTATGCCTCCAGCGCCGGTGAGAGCGCGAGCTTGGGGGACACTGTGGCACGCCTGTCGTGGACGTCCGGGCCCTCCTTACCACCACGCCCCCGCAAGCGGCACGCGGTGAGCCGCGCGCGGGACCAGGACCTCACCGGGCCCAGGTTCCGCGACGTCCTGCCCGCCCTCGCCGCGACGGCGGCGGCCGTGTGCGCGGTGACCGCCGCGCTCGCGCTGGGTTACCGTGCCGCCGGGATCGTCGTCCCCGTCGCCGGTGTCGGTCTCATGGTCTGCGCCGCCGTGATCGGCGTCCGGCGCGGGCGGCCGGGCAGCCGCCGTCGCCACGGCCGCTACACCGCCGAGGAACTCCTCGCCCTCGACGTCCAGGGCCTGGCCCTGGCCGTGGCCCGGATGCTGCGACGGGACGGCTGGCGGGTACGGCTGCTGCCCGCACCGGACCGGCCGCGCCTGTGCGCCCGCAACGCGGCCGGCCACCGGCTCCATGTGGCCTTCCGGCCGGTCGCCGAGCCCCTGCCGGACGAGGACCGGCCGCACCGCCACGCACACCGGGACGGCGCGGCACCGCACCTTCGACTTGTCGTGCACCGGGGCGCGTTCCAGGAGCGCGACATCCGATGGGCCCACCGCCAGGAGAACACCTTCCTCCTCGACGGCGAGGCGCTCCGGCGCTGGGCGCAGGGCTCCCGCCTCGACGACCTGCTCGCCCGTACGGCCTGACGGCCAGGTCCCGGGACCTGGCCGCCGGATCGGGTCGCGGGAGAGCCGCGACGCCGTATCAGCTCAGTTTCTAGGCGGCGCCGTCGACGCCGGGAGCGACGAAGCGCCGGTGCAGCGGGCTGAGGCCCGTCTCGGGCGCGCCGGTGATGCCCGCCTTCTGGACCGCGGGTGCCAGCCGTTCGGCGAAGAAGGTCTCGAACGCCTCCTCCGATTCCCATACGTCGGTCACATGGAGTCCCGCGGCGTCGAACCAGGCCACATGCAACTGGCCGCCGACCGCCGGGATCTCCTCCCAGTCCACCGTGTCGCGTACCGTGTCGTACTGCTCCGGCGTGACTCCCGCCCAGTGCAGCGCCATCACCACAGCCATGTCCGGCCCCCTTGTCGTACGTCGTGATGTCCGCGGTTCCCCGGCAGACCGACCGCCACCCGCCGCCGCGATCGCCCGCGCGACGGCCCGTGGTGTCGCGTACTGCTGCCGGTCGGGAGGATCGTTCCACCTCGCCGGGCCGGCCGGACAGGGCGCGCGGATGCGCGCCGACGGCCACGGCAGGCCCCGCGCGCTCGTCCCCGGCGTCCGTCCCCCGAAGGAGAGTCATGTCGTTTCCCGGCCTTCCCCAGCCCGCTCCCGGCGAAGTGCTGCTGGTGTGCACCTGTTACGAGGACGGCGAGGCGCGATGGGGAGATCTGCTCGACGAGATCGAGGGCCGCCCTGGACGCCGGGGCCTGCGCCCTGATCGTCACGGAC
>NZ_JBEOWS010000648.1:0-2103 GCF_040296125.1 Streptomyces sp. NPDC002265
GGCCTGCGGGACACAGTGCTTTGAGACAAACAAGAGCTGCGGAGTCTGCGTCGGGAGATCGGCAGGAAAGGCCATCCAGGCGGCGAAGCGGTTCCAAAGCAAGGGGTCAAAAAACACATGCGGGGCGGGAGCTGTTCCGCGCTCCTGACCAGTAATTACATGACGATCTTTCAGATCGCAGGCACTGGGCGGGCGGCGGCTGGTGCACCTTCTTCGTCGCAGTGCGGCAAGGCGGTGCCCGTGGCCAACCCTCTGACCGGGAAGGCGGGCGGGCTGGCCTGTCGTTCTCGTTTGGCCGGCGATGGTTTTGACGGCTGGCCGGTGATGAGCGATGGCCCGGTGCCGGTCCGGGAGGGGAAGGGGTACGGGCCGGCACCGGGGGCTTGTATCCGGTTCCCTGATGGTGGCCGGGGTGCGGGGTGGCCGCGTCTCGCCGGAGCCTTGTCGGTCGTCCGGCGAGACGGGCGTGTGTGGGGGCGCCGCCGGGCAGGCGCCGCGATGGGGAAGAGCTTCTCCCGGTGACGGCTTCTCGGCGGTGGAGGCCAGGGGATGGCGGTCCTGGTACCGGGTGCCGGGCGGGGTGTCGGGGTGCCCGTCAGCGTCCAGGTGTGCCCGGCCAGGCCGGGGCGGGTGGGTGAAGTGGTCAGCCGCGGTGGGTCTCGAGGAGTCGCAGCCAGACTTCGCTGAGGGTGGGGAAGGCCGGTACGGCGTGCCAAAGCCGGTCGATGGGTACTTCGCCGACGACGGCGATGGTGGCGGCGTGCAGGAGTTCGGCGACCCCGGGTCCGGCGAAGGTGACCCCGGCGACGGTGCCGCGTTCGGTGTCGATGAGCATGCGGGCCTTGCCGCGGTAGTCCTCGCCGTACTGGTGGGCGCCGGCGAGGCGGGCGAGGTCGTAGTCGACGACCTTGATGCGGTGCCCGTAGCGTTGTGCTTCGCGGGTGGTCAGGCCGACGGAGGCGACTTCGGGGTGGGTGAAGACGACCTGCGGTACGGCGGTGGTGTCGGCTGTGGCGGCATGCGCGCCCCATCGGGTGTCGTCGACCTGTTCTCCCGTGGCCCGGGCGGCGATGACCGCGCCGGCGATGCGGGCCTGGTATTTGCCCTGGTGGGTCATGAGGGCGCGGCGGTTGACGTCGCCGACTGCGTAGAGCCAGCCGTCGGTGACGTCGGTGACGCGGAAGGTGTCGTCCACCGTGAGCCAGTCGCCCGGTGTCAGGCCGATGGTCTCCAGCCCCAGGTCGCCGGTGCGCGGGGTGCGGCCGGTGGCGAAGAGGATCTCGTCGGCGGCCAGGTGGTCGCCGTCGGAGAGGGTGGCGCGGACTTCGCCGCCGGTGCGGGTCAGCAAGGAGACGGTCGTCTCGAAGCGGATGTCGACGCCGGCTTCGGCCAGTGCGTCGGTGACCATTTCTCCGGCGAACGGTTCCATGCGCTGCAGCAGTTCGTCCTCTCTGACCAGGAGGGTGACCTGCGAGCCGAGTGCCTGCCAGGCGGTGGCCATCTCGACGCCCACGACGCCGCCGCCCACCACGATCAGGCGTGCGGGGACCGTCCCGGAGCTGGTGGCTTCGCGGTTGGTCCACGCACCGACCGTGTCCGCTCCGGGGATGTCGGCCAGTGCCGTGCTGCTGCCGGTGGAGACGGCTACGGCGTGCCGTGCGGTGAGGAGGATGTTCTCGCCGTCGGCGGTGTGCACGCGGACCGTGCGCGGGCCCTGCAGGCGGCCGTGGCCGCGTATGAGGTCGACGGATACCGAGTCCAGCCAGGCGACCTGGTCGTCGTCCTTCCAGTAGGAGGACATCGCGTCGCGGTGGGCGAGGACTGCGTCGACGTCCAGCGGTGCGGCGGCCAGGTGCGCGAGTCCGGGGACGCGGCGTGCGTCTGCCTGGGCGATCACCGGCCGCAGGAGTGCCTTGCTGGGGTCGCAGGCCCAGTAGGAGCATTCACCGCCGAGCAGTTCGCGTTCCACGATCACGGTGCTCAGGCCCGCGGCACGGGTGCGTTCGGCAACGTTCTCGCCCACCGGTCCTGCGCCGATGACGATGACGTCGTACGTGCGGGTGGTTTCGTTCATCGCGGATTTCCGTCTCTTGTGGGGGTGTT
>NZ_JBEOWS010000649.1:0-2100 GCF_040296125.1 Streptomyces sp. NPDC002265
TGTCCGAGGGCGCGTCGCCCGATCGCGATGCTCGCGGCATCGTGCCGGGAAACCTTACGGGTGCTGCTGGTCAGGGGCTTCTGCCAGTGCTGGGCGCCCCACCGGGAGGTGTAGGCCGGATCGACCGCGACCACCGCAATATTCTGCTCGGCGGCCATCGCGATCAGCCGCGCTCTGAGTCTGGCGGTGGGGAAGCGGGCGATGAGGCGGCGGAAGCGTTTGTTGCGGCCGTGCTTCTCTCGGCTGGTGCTGTCGGTGAAGTCCAGGTCCTCGATCGCGATCGCTGTCGCGCCGGTTGCGTGGGTGTGGTGCAGCAGGCGGGTCAGCGCGTGCCGGATCTGTGCGTCGCGGTGCGCGGTAGTGCCGGTCAGCTCGTAGAAGAAGCGGCGGGGTTCGCCGACCGGGTTGCCGTGCACATCCAGAAGCCAGGCGGCCAGGTGGTCGTCGTTCATGTCGACACCGACCACACCCCGCGCCAGCGCCGCCTCAAGCGGCAGCACCGGGACCGCCCTGCGCTGCCAGGAGGCGGTCACATACCAGCGGCCGCGCACCGTGTCGTGGTGGATGCGGTAGGCGACGGCCCGATTGGCGGTGATCCGCTCCAGCCATTCCCGGCTGCGGTGGGCGAAGGCGACGGTCGCGTCGAGGAGGTAGCGGCCGTGCGGGGCGTTGGCCAGACGGGCCAGCGCGGCCGGAAGCCTGAGGGAGAGCTGTCCGGTGTCGGTGACGCGGATGGTCTCGTTGCCGAAGCGTTTGCCCGATTCCCCGTCCGCGGTCAGGAACATCCGTGCCGCCCGCCACCGCTCCCGCCACGCCTCCGCATCCAGGCCGGCCTGGTCGAGGTGGTGACGCAGATGGGCGAGGCGTTTGCCGCCGCGCACCACGTGTATCCGGCCGGTCGCCCGGTCCGCCTCCACCCTCGCCAGCCGGTCTTTCAGGATGTGCAGGCGGCGGGACTTGGCATGCCACTCCGCGCGTGTCGCGTAGCCGCGGGACAGCCCCGCCCGCCGGTCCGCTTTCGCGCCCAGCGGCCGGTCCAGCCGCGCTTCGATCGACGCGATCTGCCCCCGCAGCCAGGATGCCTCGGCCGCCTGTCCCCGCCGGGCCAGCGCCCACTGGTCATGCGTGGCCTTCGTGATACTGCCCGCCCACCTGGCGGACGAGAGACCGGTCAGCCCCCGTTTGCGCACCGCCCATGTGGCCGCATCATGCTCCGCCCCCTGCCGGACACGCGTCGCGAGATCACCCGCGGCCAGCGACCCGAGGAACACACCCACCTCGGCCAGCACCGCTACGTCCGCCTCCGACACCCTCAGCCGGGCCCGGACCGCGACCCCCGTGGGACCGGGCACCACGAACGACGCCGCCACCTCCCGCACCCCACCCACCCCCGCCCGTCCAACGCTGCGCCACTCCAGTCACCCCGCCCAACGAACCCCACCCGAAAAGGTCACGCATTCGACCGACAAACCCCCGTTCCCACCCACCGGCACCCGCCGCATGCCGCCACCCACCACTCACCCATGCTCACGAAAGTTCACTCGCTCATGGTCAAGCGGCAGCAGTTCCGAACCCCTGGCGGGGCGCGTCGGTGGCACCCCTGGGCGCGAACATCCAGTGGGACCTCTTCGAGAAGGACGGCCGCTACCTGGTGCGGATGCTCTACAACGAGAAGGAGACGGCGTTCCGCACCGGCTGCCGTCCCGTCTCCCGGGGCAGCGTCTTCTACGACCTTGACGAGTTGGAGCGCTGCTTCGGCCGCTCTTGATCGACCTGCGACGACGGCCTGTACGATCCCGCCTCATGGTCATGGACATGGGGCGGGATGCGGAGCAGGAGACGGTCGAGCTGACGTATCAGCCGACCGCGAAGGACTTCGCGCAGGTGCTGCGGGAGCGACGGCGGTTCAGCAGGGCGGGGCGCCGGTTCAACTGGGTGATCGGGGCGATGTTCTGCCTGGCCGCCGTGGAGGCCGTCGTCTGGCTGGCCGGCGGGAAGCCGGACATGTGAACCGCACCGGTTCGAATGGAGACTCGATTCTCTGAGAGGATTGAGTCATGGCACGTCCCTCCCCTTACCCCGCTGAGCTGCGGCGTCGTG
>NZ_JBEOWS010000650.1:0-2087 GCF_040296125.1 Streptomyces sp. NPDC002265
CGGACGTTGGTGGGGGAGCCGGACACCCCGGGCTCCCCCGTCCGCCACCCGTCCGCCCCGGGCGCCCGCCCCGCCGTGGCGGGCGCCCGGAGCGCGGGATGCGCGGGGATGCGCATGGGATGCGCGGGGATGTGCGCAACCGTTCGATACCTGTCATGCGTCCGTACATCAGTACGGTCGGAGCGTGTGGCGGGAGGGACGAGTGTGGACAGTGGTGCGATACGTCGACGGCTGGCACTCGGCACGGCCGTGCTGGCCGCCTCCGGGCTGCTCGCGCTCGCGTCGCCGGCCAGCGCCGAGGCGGCCCCCGCGCAGTGCGCCGGCCGGAAGGTGAAGGTCCTTCCCTTCGCCACCGGCACGGTCCAGGTCTTCAAGCGCAACGGCTACGTCTGCGCCGTCACCCTCGCCGGGCACCCCGGCCGGCGGACCGCGATGTCGGTCAGCGTGCAGGCGCGCGGCAACCGCCCGGTCGTCGACAGCGGGCAGTTCACGCTGCGGGCCGGTCCGGTGACCGTGCACGCGGGGCACCGCTGTGTACGGGTGAGGGGGTCGGTGGGGGCGCAGTCGATCGGCACGGGCTGGATCCTGTGCTGACCGACGCCGCCCCTTTTGCCCGCTGACGTCTCAACTCCCTCTGGTGTGAAGGGTGTTGCTGGGATAGCTTCCGGCGCACATCCGTTTCACAGGGAGGGTGCATGCGTAAGGCGCTCAGATGGCTGCTGGCGCTCACCGTGCTCATAGGCACACTGAGCACGGCCGGGGCAGCCACCGCTGCCGTGCCGGAGGCCACCGGAACGACCGACATCAAGGAGCAGCTGCTCTCCATACCGGGCATGAGCCTGATCGAGGAGAAGCCGTACACCGGCTACCGCTACTTCGTCCTCAACTACACCCAGCCGGTGGACCACCGGCACCCGTCCAAGGGCACGTTCCAGCAGCGGATCACCGTGCTGCACAAGGACGTCAGCCGTCCGACGGTCTTCTACACCGGCGGCTACAACGTCTCCACCACGCCGAGCCGCCGCGAGCCGACCCAGATCGTGGACGGCAACCAGGTCTCCATGGAGTACCGCTTCTTCACCCCGTCCCGGCCCGCCCCGGCCGACTGGTCCAAGCTCGACATCTGGCAGGCCGCGAGCGACCAGCACCGCATCTTCAAGGCGCTGAAGAAGATCTACACCAGGAACTGGATCGCCACCGGCGGCTCCAAGGGCGGCATGACCGCCACCTACTTCGAGCGCTTCTACCCGCACGACATGGACGGTGTCGTCGCCTACGTCGCCCCGAACGACGTCGTCAACGACGAGGACTCCGCCTACGACCGCTTCTTCGCCTCCGTCGGCACGAAGGAGTGCCGGGACCGGCTGAACGCCGTGCAGCGCGAGGCGCTGGTGCGCCGGGAGTCCCTGGAGAAGAAGTACCAGGCGTACGCCGCCGAGAACGGCTACACCTTCACCACCGTCGGCAGCCTCGACCGGGCCTACGAGGCGGTCGTCCTCGACTACGTCTGGGGCTTCTGGCAGTACAGCCTGCTGTCCGACTGCGACACGATCCCGGCGGACGCGGCCACCGCGACCGACGACGAGATCTGGAACTCCGTCGACACGATCTCCGGCTTCTCCTTCTACACCGACCAGGGCCTGGAGCCGTACACGCCGTACTACTACCAGGCGGGCACCCAGCTGGGCGCGCCGACGATCCACTTCCCGTACATCGAGCGCAAGTACGTCCGCTACGGCTACCAGCCGCCGCGCAACTTCGTCCCGCGCGACATCCCGATGCGGTTCCAGCCGGGCGCGATGCGCGACGTGGACAACTGGGTGACGCACCACGCGCGGCACATGCTGTTCGTCTACGGCCAGAACGACCCCTGGGGCGCGGAGCGGTTCCGCGTCGGGGCGGGCGCGAAGGACGCGTACGTCTTCACCGCGCCCGGTCTCAACCACGGCGCGAACGTGGCCGGGCTGACCGCCGACCAGAAGGCGCTCGCCACCGCCCGCATCCTCGCCCGGATCGAGATGTCGCCGGCGTGCGGTCTGCGGATCTCGATGCGCTCGAACAGCGGTGAGGCGAGGACGAGTTCGGCC
>NZ_JBEOWS010000651.1:0-2072 GCF_040296125.1 Streptomyces sp. NPDC002265
CCCCGCCGCCCCCCCCCCGCCCGGCCCCGGCCCCCGGCCCCCGCCCCAACCGGGGCGGGGGCCCGCCCCCCCGGCCCCCCCCCCCCCGATCGCTTCAGCTCGCCGGCGCTCCGGCGCTCCAGCTTTTCAGCTCTCCGAGGGCTTGCCACCCGGACGGGGTGTGCCCACGGTCGCACCCGCCTTGACCGTGCCGTCCTTGCCGGCGCCCGGCGCCTCGAACGACTCCAGCGCCTCCAGCACGTCCTGGACCCGGGAGATCTCGGTGTTGATGTTCTCGCGGCGGCGCACCAGCACCTCCAGCTCGCGCTTGCCCTCCTCGACGGTGCTGCGCGCCTCGCGGATCGCCTCCGCCTTGAGCTCCTCGGCCTCGCGCACCAGCGACGCCTTCTTCTGCTCGGCCTCCTTCAGGAGCAGCTCCGCCTTCTTCACGGCGGCGATGCGCACCTTGCCCGCCTCGGAGCTGGCCTCCGACAGCAGTTCCTTGGCCTTCGACTGCGCCTTGGCGAGCTGCTCCTCGGAAGCCTTGATGAGCGCGTCACAGCGGTCGCCGGTCGACTTCATCGTCTCCGACGCCTCACGGCGGGCCCGCTCGTGCAGCTCCTCGATCTCGGACGTGATGCGATCGCGCAGCTCCTGCGCGCGCTCGCGGATCGCCGTCGAGTCCCGGCGGGCGCCGACGAGCAGCTCGTCCGCGTCCGTACGGGCCTTCTCCACCAGCCCGTTGCCCTCGATCGTCGCCTCGGACACCAGCCGCTCGGCCTCGCTGCGGGCCGCGCCGACCATCGTGTCCGCCTGGGACTCGGCGTCCGCCGTGGCCTGGAGCGCCTGCTGCTGGGCCTCGGTGAGCAGCTTGTCGGCCTCGGCCGTGGTCTCCGTGATGAGCGTGTCGACCTGCTCGGCCGCCTCCGAACGCCGCTTGTTGGCTTCCTTGCGGGCCTCGTCGAGGGTGCGCTCGGCCTCCTCGCGGGCCTGGGTCACCAGCCGCTCGGCCTCCGCCGCCGCGACGGCGCGCACCCGCTCGGCCTCGGCGCGCGTGCGCTCGGCGTGCCGCTGCGCGGAACCGACCGTCTCGGCGGCACCGGCACGCAGCCGCTCCGCGTCGCCCTTCGCGTCCCCGATCAGCTTCTCGGCCTTGGCGACCGCCTCGGCCCGGACCCGCTCGGTCTCCGTGGCCGTCTCCGACTGAAGACGCTCCGTCTCCGCCGTGACCTCGGTGACGAGGGTGTCGGCCTGGGCCGCCGCCTCCGACCGGATCCGGTTGGCGTCCTCCCGGGCCTCCGCCCGGGTGCGCGAGGCGTCCTGCTCGGCCTTCGCGGTCACCTCGGAGGCCTCGGTGCGCACGTTCTGGGCGTGCGCGGCCGCGTCCGAACGCAGCCGCTCGGACTCGGCGATCGCCTCCGCCATGGTGCGCTCGGCGAGCGCCTTGGCGGCCTCGGACTCCTCGTGCGTCTCGCGCCGGAGCCGGGCGGCGTCCTCGCCGGCCCGCTCCCGCTCGGCGTAGGCGTCGGTGCGGACCCGGTCCGCCTCCTCCTCGGCCTCCCGGCGGGTACGGTCCGCCGCGTGCTCGGCGGCGGAGCGCAGCCCCGTGATCTCCTCCTGCGCCTGCTCGTGCAGACCGGTGACGGAGTCGCGTACCTGCTGGGCGTGCTGCTCGGCGGCCGACACCAGCTCACCGGCGCGCCGCTCGGCCTCCTCGACCAGGCGCACGGCCTCGGTCTGCGCGTCCTCGACCCGCTTGCGTGCCGAGGCCAGCAGCTCCTCGCTCTGCTCGCGGGCCCGCTCGCGCTCCTGGTCGGCCTCCTGGCGGGCGGAGCCGAGGAGCTCCTCGGCCTCGCGGCGCCGGCGGACGGCCTCCTCCTGGGCGGCGGCCAGCGTCTCCGACGCCTCCGTGGCCAGCCGCTCGGCGGCGGCCTGCGCCTCCGAACGCATCCGGTCGGCGGTCTCCTGGGCCTCCGTCTTCAGCCGCTCGGCCTCGGCCGCGGCCTCCGAACGCAGCCGTACGGCGACGGTCTCGCGCTCTGGACGCGTTGAGGACGCTTATGTTGAGGGATGTTGTCGCATTCTATAGGGCT
>NZ_JBEOWS010000652.1:0-2049 GCF_040296125.1 Streptomyces sp. NPDC002265
GACCCCCGGGCGCCGGACCGCCACCGCGGCCCCCCCGTCCCGGGGGGGGCCTCGACCGCACAGCACCACACTTCAGAAGGACGCGCTCGCGCCCCCGCCTGTGCTGCGGGACGGCACGGCGTCGACGACCGTGGGCTCCAGCACCTCCGTGCCCGAGCTGGAACGGCGGTGGTCAGGATTCACCTGCCCCGAAGCGGGGCCGGCCCGTGCGGGGGCCGCTCCCCCGGGACTCGGCGCGCACTGGTCGATTCGAACCGGGACGGCCAAGGCAAGAAAAGAAAGACCGTTCTACACTCTTGGCATGTCGAAGCCAACAGATGCGAGCGCGCCGATCCGTCGTTCCGAAGCGCGTGAACGGCTTCTGGGCACCGCGAGCCGGCTCTTCTACAGCGAAGGCATCCGCGGGGTCGGGGTGGACCGTGTCATGGCGGAGGCCGAGGTGGCACGGGCCACCTTCTACCGGCACTTCGACGGCAAGGACGACCTGGTGCGCGCGTACCTCCAAGCGGCCGACCGCAAGATCCGGGAACAGGTCGGCGCGGCCGAGAAGGCGATCTCGGCGCCCGCCGACTTTCTCATGGCGGTCGCGCACGGCATCGGCGACGAGGTGTGCGGCACGGGATTCCGCGGGTGTCCGTTCATCAACGCCGCCGCCGAGTACCCGGACCCCGAAAGCGTGGTCCACCAGGCGGTACTGGGTCATCGGCGCTGGTTCCGCGAAGTGCTGCGGAAGGCCTTCCAGCGACTCGGGGCGGCCGGCCCCGAGCAGTCGGCCGACTCGATGGTGGCGCTGCGCGACGGCGCGATGGTGGCCGGCTACCTCGGCGACCCCCGAGCGGCCGGTGCCGTCCTGGTCCATGGAACGTCCGTGCTCCTCGCGGCGCGCTGAACGGTCGGCGGTCCCGCTTCTCACCGGGACCGCCGACCCCGTGGGGCCTGTCACCGCGCGATGGCGGCCTGCTCGACGAGGCGGGTCACGGCGTGCGGGTCCGTCACGGCCACGGCGTGGGGACCGTCGACCTCGACGGTGTGCGCGTGGGCCCGGGCGGCCATGGCCCGCTCGGCGGCCGCGGGGATGGTGTGGTCGTCATCGGCTACCAGGTACCACGAAGGGATGGTCTTCCATGCCGGGGTGCCGGAAGGCTCGCCCACGGCCTGGACCGATATGGGCCGCTGCGTGGCGGCGAGCTCGGCGGCCTTGGCCGTGTTGACCCGGTTGCTGAGGAAGGCGTCGCGGAATTTGGCGGTCTTGATGTACAGGTCGGTGCCGGTACTGCCGTCGGCCTGGGTGAACGGAACCGGGTTCAGGCCGCTGGGCAGCGGGGCGTCCGTGGCGGCGCCGAGGTGGGTACCGGGGTACTTGGCGAGCAGGTCCGCGGTGCTCTCGCCCTTGTCGGGAGCGAAGGCCGCCACGTAGACGAGAGCCTTCACATGGGGGTTCCCGGTCGCGGCGTTGGTGATGACGGCGCCGCCGTAGGAGTGGCCCACCAGGACGATCGGGCCCTTGACGGTCTTGAGGTAGTCGGACAGGTACGAGGCGTCGCCGGCGAGGCCGCGCAGAGGGGTCGCGGGTGCCGTCACCGGATAGCCGTCGGCCTGCAGGCGCTTGACGACCCCGCTCCAGCTCGACGAGTCCGCCCATGCGCCGTGCACGAGGACCACGGTCGGCTTCGCCTCCGGCTCGGCGTGATGGTTCGACGTGGCGAAAGCGGTGGTGCTCACGCCTGCTGCCAGTGCGAGCGTCGTGGTGGCGAGGGCCGCGATACGGCCGGGGCGATGCTGGAACACCTGTCTTCTCCTTCAGTGGTACACCGTCTCGACAGTGCAGACAGAACGTTCTGTCTCTATCGAATCTAGCGGCGGACCCCTGCACCGGCAACGGAAGGAACGGGAAGATAGATCACACCCGGAACCGGGAATGAACGGTCGGCGGCCTCATGGGCCGGGAAGGGCGCTAAGAGGGCATTTAGAGATGGCCTGTGTTGGTAAGTGACCTTCGCGGCCGTCGCACTTGGGGTGTTTATCCTATACGCACACCCTCGCGTTCAT
>NZ_JBEOWS010000653.1:0-2048 GCF_040296125.1 Streptomyces sp. NPDC002265
GCGATTGCCGAGGTGTTCGCCGGTCAGGGTCGTAAGACGTCTCGCCTGAAGGTCAGTCACGCGTTCCATTCGCCGTTGATGGATCCGATGCTGGAGGAGTTCGCGGAGGTCGTCGGCGGTCTGGTCTTCAACGAGCCGCGGATTCCTGTCGTTTCGAACCTCACCGGTCGTGTGGTCGAGGCGTACACCGCGGAGTACTGGGTGCGGCACGTCCGTGAGGCGGTGCGGTTCGCCGACGGGGTCGAGACGCTCGGCGAGCTGGGTGTGACCACGTTCGTGGAGATCGGTCCGGGTGGTGTCCTCAGCGCCCTCGTCCAGGGCTGCTTCGATGACGGTGCGGACGTCGTCACCGTTCCCGTTCTGCGTGCTGACCGGCCCGAGCCGTACGCCCTCGTCAACGCCGTCGGGCAGCTGCACACCTATGGCATCTCGCCGGACTGGCAGGCGTTCTTCCCCGGCGCTCGTCGCGTCGACCTGCCCACGTACGCCTTCCAGCGCGAGCGCTACTGGCTCGACGTTCCTCAGGCATCCGGCGACGTCCGGGCCGCAGGCCTTGGGGCGGCGGACCATCCGTTCCTCGGTGCCGCGATTGCGACGGCCGACCGTGGAGGGGTCCTGCTCACCGGACTGCTTTCCCTCGAAACCCACTCCTGGCTCGCCGACCACGCCGTGAACGGGACCGTTCTGCTGCCCGGCACCGCGTTCGTCGAGTTGGCGATCCGGGCGGGCGACGAGACGGGGTGCGGATCCATCGAAGACCTCACCCTTGAACTCCCCCTGGTCGTGCCCGAGCGTGGTGGCGTCACCCTTCAGGTGGCTGTCGGCCCGGAGGACGAGGCGGGCCGGCGGCAGCTGAGCGTCCACTCGCGTGTCGACGACGGTTCGTGGCTGCGGCACGCGACGGGTGTGCTGTCCTCGGCAGAGGCACCGTCCCCCGTGGATCTCGGCGCTTGGCCACCGGCGGGTGCGGAGACCGTCGACCTGACGGCGTTCTACGAGGACATGGCCGCCGCGGGCCTGGACTACGGTCCGGTCTTCCAGGGCCTGCGCTCGGTGTGGCGCGGCGGGGACGACGTCTTCGCCGAGGTCGAGCTGCCGGAGGAGTCGGCTGCCGAGGCGGCGGCGTTCGCCCTGCACCCGGCGCTGCTGGACGCGGCCCTGCACGCCCTGGCCGCCGGTGGGCTGGTGTCGCTGGGCGACGGCCCGGCCCTGCCGTTCGCGTGGTCCGGCGTCGTCGTGCAGGCTGCCGGTGCGGCGATGGTGCGGGTGAAGCTGTCGCGGACGGCCACCGGTTCGGTGACGCTGGCCGTGGCCGACGGCGCAGGTGACCCGGTGGCCTCGGTCGAGTCGCTGTCGTTGCGAGCCGTCTCGGCGGAGCAACTGCGCGGTGCCGGGGGTGGCGATCAGCTGTTCGGGCTGGAGTGGACGCCGTTCACTCCTCCCGCCGCCACCGACACGCTGACGATCGCGACCGTCGCGGACTTCGCCGCACTGCGGGAGTCGGAAGGGACACCGGACGTCGTCGTCGTTCCGTGCCCGGTGGGGTCCGGTACGGAGACCGCGGAGCGTGTGCACGGTGTCGTGGGTGAGGTTCTGGCGCTGGTGCAGTGGTGGTTGGCGGAGGAGCGTGCGGGGCGTTTGGTGTTGGTGACGCGTCCGGGTGATCTGGCTCATGCTGCGGTGTGGGGGCTGGTGCGGTCTGCGCAGTCGGAGGATCCGGACCGGATCGTGCTGGTGGAGGCCGAGGAGACCGACGGAGCGGTTCGTGTGCTGCCTGCTGTGCTGGCTTCCGGTGAGTCGCAGGTCGCGGTCCGCGAGGGTGAGGTGTTCGTGCCGCGCCTGGTGAGGGCTGCCGGGACGGTCACGGGCGTACCGGATTTCGGTTCTGGGACTGTTCTGTTGACGGGTGCGTCGGGTGCGTTGGGCGGGTTGTTCGCCCGGCATCTGGTTGCCGAGCATGGTGTGCGCAGTCTGCTGCTGCTCAGTCGTCGTGGTGCGGAGGCGCCTGGGGCGGTCGAGTTGGAGGCCGAACTGGCCGCGTGGGGCGC
>NZ_JBEOWS010000654.1:0-2033 GCF_040296125.1 Streptomyces sp. NPDC002265
GAGCGCTTTCAGCCACACCCAGGCCCCTGGGTCTGCCGATCGTACGAAGGACCGGAACCAACCCGCCAACAAGGTAAGGAGCGCTTCAGCCGGCGGGGTCAGCCACCTGTGGCTCCAGAGGGCGGCGCGCGGTCATAGGCGGAGGACAATCAGGGCGATATCGTCGCGGGCGCCGCTGCTGACGCCGAGGTGCGCGAGCAGGGCGTCGGCGAGGCGCTCGGGACTATGGCGGGTATGGCGGGCGAGCGCGTCGGTGAGGCGCTGCAGGCCGGTGTCGATGTCCTCGCCACGGCGTTCGATGAGGCCATCGGTGTACAGCACGAAGGTGTCGCCGGGACGGTAGGACAGGTCGGCCTTCAGACGGGGGACGTGTCTGGGCCGGGCCCCCAGCGGAGGGTCGGTGGCCTGGTCGAGCAAGACGCAGGTGCCGTCCTGATGGACCAGGACGGGGCAGGTGGCCGGCACTGCTGTACGTGATGCGGCGGGCATGGGGGTCGATGACCGCTTGGACGACGGTGGTGGCCAGTGCACCTTCCACATCGCGTGCGTACAGGCCCAGGGCGTCCAGGGCAGGCGCGGGTTCTTCGACGGCCCGGACGGAGACGGACAGCGCGCTGCGGAGCCCGCCCATGACGGCGGCGGCCTCCAGGCCGTGGCCGACGACGTCGCCCACCGCGACGGCGAATCTGTTCTCGGGCAGGTCGACCACCTCGTACCAGTCGCCGCACACGTTCAGTGACCCGGCGGCGGGCAAATAGCGGACCGCGGTGTCCCGGTGACGGGCCAGATGGGGCGAGTGGAGCATGGCCTCCTGCAGGGTGACGGCGATCTGGCGCTCCCGGGCGTGGGCCCGGCGCAGTTCCTCGTTCAGCCGCTGGAGCTCGCGTGCCCGCGCATACAGTTCGACCTCCATTGCCTCCGCGTCGCTGAGCGCTGTGCCTTCTCGCGGGCGGCGTTGGGACAGGATGAATGCGGTCACGTCCTCTCCCCGGTGGAGGATCCATTCCACCTGCCCGTCCGGCCCGAGCACCGGCGTGTTGATTGCGGACCACCACCGCTCCTCGAACACGCCGGCACGGTCGGCCACGGGGATGTCGTACTTCATCGGCGCCATCGTGTCCGGCTCTTTCGAGCGCAGGACCTGGTGCAGGGACGCCTGCAGATTCCGCACGCCGTCGGCATCGGGATCCGCCGGATTGTCAGGGAAGGCATCGAAGAGATACCGCCCAAGCAGGTCCTCCCGGCTGCGGCCGGTCACCCGGCAGGCCGCCTCATTGATGTCAACGAGCACCAGATCCGGGCTCAGCACCATGCAAGGGGTGGGAGTCACCGCGAACAGCGCCTGGTAGTCGATCGCCGACCTCGCCACGCGCTGCGGCCGTGCATCCTCATCAGGGATGTTCCCGTCCCTCACTCCTACGTTCTACCGTGCGCCGACGCCCCCGGCACCCTGGGCCCGACGCCTGCCTGCGGCACCCTCCGCCCCCTGCGACGTGCCCCGTGACGACAACCTCCAGGGGCAGCGCAGGCGCTGGCGCAACTCCGTCGAACCGGTCGCCCGCCGGCCCGAGCGCTCACTGGTCATCGGCTAACGGCGCGGCCACCGCTCGCCGGCCAGCCGAGGAGGGCGCGGAGGTGGCCCTCGGCGCCCGCCGCCGCGAACGTCCGGACCGCCGCGGCGACGAGATCGCCGGCCGGGGCGACCGGGCCCATGTCGTCGAGGCCGACATCACCGTCCCCTACCAGGCCGCACAGGCCGACCCGGCCACCCTCGAACGATGCGAGCGGCTCGACAGAGTCTTCCGTGCGTGGCGGTTCGGGGCACGCCGGTTGTTTCAGCGTTGGGCGGTTGCGGCCGCTGCCGGCCGTGCGAGTGCTGGGTCGGCGTTTGACGCGGATGCAGTCGGCCAGGACCGCCGAGCCCGAAAGAACGGGCTCGCAAGCCGCGCGCGCCTGGTTCCTCTTGGTCCATCGGCGCCGCCCACCCCGGCGGCTGCGATCACGCCGGCGCCGTCGTGATCCCCGTCCCCGGC
>NZ_JBEOWS010000655.1:0-2006 GCF_040296125.1 Streptomyces sp. NPDC002265
CAACCTCGCCAAGCGCATAACGGACGAGACGACACCCACCTGGCGAGGAACGTACTAGGAGATAAAGGGCAATCCACCTAGATCAAACGCCCTCTTAGAGTTGCCGAGGTCAACTGCCCGGGCTTCGGCAGGACTTCAACCGGAGGAATGCCACGCTGATCCAGGAGGGTATGGGGAGGGCGGTCGGTGGCCGTGGTGAGGGGGTGCTCGGTCTGTGGCAGCCTGCTGGGGCGTTCGATGTTCACGACGATGGCCGTGAGAACGTGTCGCAGATGGACCTTCAGCTGCCCACCTCACCGGCTACCAGCCCACCACGCCGAGCAGCCTGCCCCACCCCCGGCCGCCGGCGATACCCACAACGAGGCGGGCATGCGGATGATAGAGCGCTGATGACCGGGACCAACAGCAGCCCGGTGGCCGAGCAGCGGACGGCTACAGTCATGGGTCCCCTCCAGCCAGCGGCTCAGTCCCGCCGCGCGTTCCATGCTTCCTGTCGCTCTTCGCGTCGTCGGCGGCTGTGTGCACGCCGAGCTGGGGAGCGTACAACCAGCCAGAAACCTGGGGATACTGGCGGACAGCCTGGTGTAGACGCACGTCCACGACCTGTCCCTGGAGTTCCGTCAGCTGGTGGAAGCCGTCGCCAAGGTCGACGCAGACACCGCGATTGCCCTGATCGAGCGCGTACCGGTACCGACTCATCCCACGGGGTACGGGCCCGGGCCCTGGTTGATATGGGAACGCGAGCAACGACAGACGCACGACTTGCTCGTGACAGCAGCGCAGGCAGGATTGTGGACCACCGCCGAGCGCGCGGCGCAACAGCTACCGGCAAAGATGCGCGCTCGTTGTCTCGGCACGCCGGCTCGTCTCGCCGCCACATCCGCTCCGGACCGTACTCCCGGCCTCCTGGGCAAGGGGGTGGCAACTGCTCTTGAAGGAGTGTCTATAAGTATCTTTTAGATGGCATAAGTGACGTACGATCTCGTGTATGAACTTGACGGAATGGGCACGCGCACAGGGGATCGCCCCGCGTCCTGCGTACCGCTGGTTCCGTGAGGGCACGTTGCCGGTCCCTGCGGAACGGGTGGGGCCGCGCACGATCCTGGTGAACATCGACGTGAACACCGCACCGTCCATGACCGGCGGTGTGGGCTTGTACGCCCGTGTCTCCTCCCACGACCAGAAGGCCGACTTGGAGCGGCAGACCGCACGCTTGTCGGAGTGGGCAGCCAAGGCCGGGCACAAGGTCGTTCGGGTTGAGTCGGAGATCGCATCAGGCGTGAACGGCGCCCGTACGAAGGCGCGTCGGCTGCTGGCCGACCCGAAAGTGACCGCCGTGGTGGTGGAACACAAAGACCGGCTCGGTCGTATGAACGTCGAACTCGTCGAAGCTGCTCTGTCCGCCACCGGTCGCCGGCTCGTCGTGCTCGATGACGGTGAGGTCGAAGACGACCTGGTGCGCGACATGGTGGAGGTGCCTGACCTCGTTTTGCGCCTGCCTGTACGGCCGCCGCTCGGCGAAGAACCGTGCACGCAAGGCTCTTGAAGCGGCGGCTGGCGATGCGTAAGAAGCAGCTTCGCGCCATCGATGATGCGTTCGTCGCCCTCGGCCCGTCCGGTGTGGCGGTTCGTGACCGGCTCAAGCACCTCGCCGGTGAGGACGTGAAGGTGCTTTGCCTGGTGGGTGAGCATCTGGGGCGTCTGGCATCGCTGGACCTCAAGGCCCGCTGCCGCGACGGCCTGGAGCACAACAGCGACACGTGGGCTGCCCGCAAGCAGGGCCTGACAGCCGAGTCGTCGTCGCGCTGGGCCGGGTCGATCACCAGAGCCACCCACGATCAGTGGGCGCTGTCCCGTCGCTGCCAGCTCGCGCACATCCACAACCTCGAAGCCGGTATCCGCACGCTCATACACCGCCTGTCCCAGCCGATCGGCGAGAAGGGCACCAAGCGGACACCGGGCGGATACCGCTCCAAGGGCGAGTGGTTCCACAAGTCCCGGCGCCT
>NZ_JBEOWS010000656.1:0-1997 GCF_040296125.1 Streptomyces sp. NPDC002265
GCGCAGCTGGTCGTGGGCCGGTACGGCGTTCGGCCCGAGGCGTACGGCCCGCAGCCGCCTCGCGGGCCGACACGGGCTTGGCCCGAGGCACGTGGCGCGCGGACTGCAGCCGGTCGTGGGCCGGTGCGGCGCTCGGCCCGAGGCGTACGGCCCGCAGCCGCCTCGCGGGCCGACACGGGCTCGGCCCGAGGCACGTGGCGCGCGGCCCGCAGCCGGTCGTGGGCCGGTACGGCGTCCGGCCCGAGGCGCGCGGCCCGCAGCCGCCTCGCGGGCAGGCGCGGTGCTCGGCGGTCAGCCGGCCGGCTCCATCAGCCGGCGTTCCTCCCGCGTCAGCGGGGGGCCCGGCAGCGGGGGCAGGAGGGGGCCGTTGAGGACCGCCAGGAGGGTGGCGGGCCGTAGCAGGCGGCCAGGGCCCGCCAACAGGCTCGTCACGTCCCACAGGGCCGCCGCCGCGCCGGGGGAGCCGGTTGCCGCCAGGGTCAGCCGCCGGGCGAAGCCGGTGACCACACGGTCCCCGAGGCCGGGCCGGGCGCCGCGGGTCCCCGGGTACCAGACGTCCTGGCCGACGGCCGCCGCCCAGGCCGCGTCGACCGGCCGGGCGGCCCCGCGCTGCACCCGGCGGGCCAGCCCGGCGGCGCCGACCCCGCCGGCCGCCAGTTCGCGGTGCAGCACCCGGGCACCGAGCGCCGCCACCGTCATGCCCTGCCCGTACGCCGGGTTGAAGGTGGCCAGCGCGTCGCCGAGCACGACCAGGCCCTCGGGCCAGTCGCGGACCTTCTCCAGGTACCGGCGGTCGTTGCGGGTGCTGCGGCTGAGGTGCACGTCGGTGAGGGGTTCGGCCGCGGCGATCAGCCTTCCGACCACGGGGTGGGGCAGGTCGAGGGCGTAGCGCAGGAAGCCCTCCGGGTCGGCAGGCGGCTCGCCACCGCGGGTGCCGCCGAGGCTGACCATCCAGCGGCCGCCCTCGATCGGCAGGATCATCCCGCTGCGGCCCGGCCGGGACACGTACGGGTCGGCCTGGACGACCGTCATGGGGAAGCGTTCCGCGCCCTCGGGGGCGCGGTACACCCGGGTGGCGTTGACCAGGCCCGTGTCCACGGTCCGTTCCCGGACGCCGGTCACCCCCAGCCCGCCCAGCCAGTGCACCACCCGTGACCCGCGGCCGCTCGTGTCGACGACGAGGTCCGCGGCGAGGTCGGACTCGCCGGCGTCCTCCGCGCCCTCGGCGGCCACGCGTACGCCGGTCACCCGGCCCGCGTCGCCGAGCAGGCCCACGGCCCGGCCCCGCCGGATCACCACCCGCGGGTCCGCCGCCACGGCGGCCCGTACCACCCAGTCCAGCAGCGCCCGGCTGCACGCGATCAGCCGGGGGCCCTCGTCCTGCCAGCGCCGGAGCCAGCCCTCGGAGGTGAGCGCCACCATGTCCCGGCCCAGGGAGAGTTCGTGGGCGCCCGCGGCGAGGAGCTGCTTGCGTATGCTCGCGCCCGGCACGACCTCCTCCATCGCGGCCAGACCGCCGGCCATCAGGACATGGGAGTGGCGGCCCTGGGGCAGGCCCTTGCGGTGGGCGGGTCCTTCGGGCAGCTCGTCGCGCTCCAGCACGATCACTTCGTCCGCACTGGTGGACAGCGCGGCCGCGGCCAGCATGCCGGCCAGGCCGGCACCGATGACGACAGCTCTGCGCGTCATGGGGCTCCTCAGGGTCGGTCGGGGGTCGCCGTCACGGTACCTTCACGTACCGCGGTGACAGGTGATGATCGCGTGAACTCCTGAGCCAGTTCGACCAGTTCGGTCAGCCCGCTGGTCCCGGAGGTCCTGGTCGCCCGCAGCCGGTACCCGCTCGGCACGTCGAAGGGCCGCGACCGCGCGGCGGCATGGCGCGCGGCGGCGGCGAGCATGGCCGCCTCCGCCGCGACCCGCGCCCGGTGCGGGGTGCGGCCCGCGCGCAGGGCTGCGTCGAGGGCCCGTTCCCGGACCCGGAGGACGAAGTACGGGGC
>NZ_JBEOWS010000657.1:0-1984 GCF_040296125.1 Streptomyces sp. NPDC002265
CGGTCCCCGCGGTCCGGTCCCCCGCCGAGCCCGAACCCGATCCCGGTCTCGGTCTCGGTCCCGGTCCCGGTCCCGGTCCCGGTCCCGTGTTCGTCCCCGTCCTCGTCCGGGGCGCCGAACACCGCCGGGGAGAACGAGCGGAGTTCGTCGGCCAGGGCCATCATCCGGGCCCGGGCGGCCGTCCCCTTCGCCTCGGTGTCGGGGAGGCCCTCGGTGACCTCCGCCGCCCGGTCCTCGATGTGGCGGGCCCTGCGGGCGGCCGGGTCGTCGGGCGGGGCGTCGGGTCCGTCGGCGGCGTCGAGGCTCTTCCTGGCCAGATCCTCGTGCAGCTCGACCTCGCACCGCTCGATCGTCCAGTCGACCAGCAGTTCCGTGCGCTCCAGCAGTTCGTCCACCAGCGCCTGCACCGACTCCTCGGCGAGTTCCAGGGCGGGGGCGTCCACGACGACCTTCAGCAGGGCGCCGCCGGGGTGGACGGCCACGATGCTGTCGAGCAGTTCGACCTCCACGCCGTCGGGTCCTTCGACGGACCTGACGGCGTCGAATCCTTCTTCGATGAGTGCCACGGCGCCGGCACGTTGCAGCGGGTCCATCTCCGGAGTCCCCTCCGGGATGCAGGTGTCCACGGTCACTACGTACGTCACGGGTCCGAGCCTGTCAGGAAGGAACCATTCTGCGCGACGGGTTCGGCACCTCCGGAACGCCGGAAACGGCTTCGAGGCCGTCCTCCACCGGGAAGACGGCCTCTGTGTGCAGCGGCCGGTGCCGGGTCGTCCGGCACCGGTCCCTCCCCTCGTGGGGACCGGTGTCGAGCAGTACCGCGAACGGCGTCGGCCCGTACCGTCGCGGCGGGTCGGCACGGCCCCGGAAAGGCCGGATCCGCGGTCAGGTGCGAGCCCGCCCCGTGGGGGCCGGCTCCGCGGGTCCCGCCGGACTCATGCGCCGCGGCCTGGGCCGCCGTCCCGTGGTTCCGGCCGAATCCGGCCGAGAACGCACGGTGCCATGAGGTGCCTCTCCGAATGCCGGGCTGGTCGACCGCCTGTGCGACAACCCGTCACCGCTCCGCTACGGCATGATCCTGCCAGCCGAGGCGCCCGCAGAGGAGGTTCCGGGGCCGGGACAAGGCCTTCTTCGCAGGTCAGCCGTATAAAGTGGGTTTTCCGGTCCGGACGTTCCGGTGCGGGGAAGTAAGGGGTGGGGACCTTGAGTTCCGACTCGGGGGCACGCACGGCCTTCGCGGAACGCCTCGCGCTGCTGTACCGGGAGGCCGGCAACCCGCCGCTGCGGAGCGTGTCCGACGCGGTCGTGCGGTTGCAGCGGTTCGACGAACGCGGCCGCCCCGTACGGGTGTCCGTGCAGCGGATCAGCGACTGGCGGCGGGCCCGGAACGTACCGGCCCAGTTCACCGCCCTCGCCGCGGTGCTGCACATCCTGATCCCCGAGGCACGGCGCGCCCGGCCCGCACCGGTGTCCACCGGACTGTACGACCTGGCCCAGTGGCAGCGGCTGTGGGAACGGGCGGTGGCCGACCCGGTCGGCGACCACCCGGCAGCCGCGGCCGCGGAGCCGGGACAGCCGCACGGCGACACCGCGGCCGTCCCCGCGGGCGTGTGCCCGTACCGCGGGCTCGCCCCCTACCGTCCGCAGGACACCCGGTGGTTCTTCGGCCGGGACCGCAGCACCGCCTCCCTGGTCGCCCAGCTCCGCGCGGCGGAGCGCACGGGCGGCCTGGTCATGCTCGTGGGCGCCTCGGGAGCGGGCAAGTCCTCGCTGCTCAACGCCGGTCTGGTACCCGCACTGCGGGACCGTGCGCCCGGCGGCGCCGAGGGCGAGACGGACGGCCGGGCCCGCGAGGTGCTCCAGCTGGTGCCGGGCGCCGATCCGCTCGCGGAGCTCACCCGGCGGATACCCGGGCTGCGCGAGGTCGTCGCCGACGCGCGGAACACCACGGCACCCGGGTCCGGAGCACGGAACCCGACGGCGC
>NZ_JBEOWS010000658.1:0-1982 GCF_040296125.1 Streptomyces sp. NPDC002265
AGGCCCCCCTCCCTTTCGCCCCCCGCCGGGGGGTTTTCTTTGGCGGGGGGGGGGCGGCCCGGCCCTAATTCTATCTCGTTTCGGCGGGCCCGGCCGGCGCCGACGACGCCCATCTGACGATCCTGTCCTCGCTGGCCAGGCAGTTGATGAACGAGGAGTTCACCTCCGCGCTGCGGTCGGCCGGGGACGCGGCCGACGCGGCCGCGCTCATCCGCGGCGAGAAGGCTCCGGCCGACCTCGGGAAGCCGTCCGACGACGCGCCCGCGGACGCCGGGGCCGACGAGCCCGCCGCCCAGGACACCGCCGTGGCGCCGGCGGCGGCCTCCGCCGACGCCACGGCGGGCAGCGGTACGACGACGGGCCCGGCGCCGGCCGCCACGACCGGCCCCGCCGACGCGGGCGAGCGCCCCTTCCGTATCGTCGCCGTCACCTCCTGCCCCACCGGGATCGCGCACACCTACATGGCGGCCGAGTCGCTGGAGAGCGCGGGCCGCGAGGCGGGCATCGAGGTCGTGGTCGAGACCCAGGGTTCGGCCGGCTTCACCCGGCTCGACCCGGCGGTCGTCGCCGCGGCGGACGGTGTGATCTTCGCGCACGACGTCCCCGTACGCGACAAGGACCGCTTCGCCGGCAAGCCGACCGTCGACGTCGGGGTGAAGGCGGGCATCAACCGCCCCGCCGAGCTCATCGCCGAGGTCCGCGGCAAGGCGGAACGCGGCGAGGCCACCGCGCCGGCCGCCGCGGACGGCACCGGTGCCGGCACGCCGGTCGAGCGGGCCGGTGGCGCCACCGAGGGGTACGGCACCAAGCTGCGCACCTGGCTGATGAGCGGCGTCAGCTACATGGTCCCGTTCGTCGCCGCGGGCGGTCTGCTGATCGCCCTCGGCTTCGCGATCGGCGGCTACAAGATCAACAAGGCGCCGTCGGTCATGGACCACTTCGTCTGGACCCAGACGGACAGCTGGGCCGCGCTGCTCTTCCAGATCGGCGTCGTGTCCTTCGGCTTCCTCGTCCCGGTCCTGGCCGGCTACATCGCCTACGGCATGGCGGACCGCCCCGGCCTGGTCCCCGGATTCGTCGGCGGCGCGATCTCGCTGACCATCAACGCGGGCTTCCTCGGCGGTCTCGCGGCCGGTCTGATCGCCGGCGGCGTGGTGCTGTCGATCCAGCGGGTGAGGGTCCCGGCCGCGATGCGCGGCATCATGCCGGTGGTCGTGATCCCACTGATCTCCGCGGCGGTCGTCGGATTCCTGATGTTCGTGGTCATCGGCAAGCCCATCGCCGCCGCGCAGAAGGGCATGACGGACTGGCTGAACCACCTCACCGGCTCCAACGCCGTCCTGCTCGGCGGCCTGCTCGGTCTGATGATGTGCTTCGACCTCGGCGGTCCGGTCAACAAGGTCGCCTACACCTTCGCCACCGCCGGTATCGCGGTCGCCGCCCCGAGCGACTCGGCCATGAAGATCATGGCGGCCGTGATGGCGGCCGGCATGGTGCCGCCGCTGGCGATGGCGCTGGCCACGACCGTGCGCGGCCGGCTCTTCACCCAGACCGAGCGGGAGAACGGCAAGGCCGCGTGGGTCCTGGGCGCCTCCTTCATCACCGAGGGCGCGATCCCGTTCGCGGCGGCCGACCCGCTGCGGGTCATCCCGTCCGCGATGGCGGGCGGCGCGGTCACCGGGGCGCTGTCGATGGCCTTCGGCGCCACCCTGCGCGCCCCGCACGGCGGCATCTTCGTGGTGCCCCTGATCGGCAACCCGCTCCTGTACCTGGTCGCCCTCGCCGCGGGTGTCTGCGTCACGACGGCTCTGGTCGTCCTCCTCAAGGGCCTGCGCGCACCGGTCGCCGAGGACCCGGCCGCGCAGATACCGGGCGCGGCCACGGCGGACGCGCAGCGCAAGCAGCCGGTGGCGGCGTAAGCGCCCGCACCGACACGCGGACGCGCAGACCGGACGGCCGCGGTTCCCGGGAGACCGGGAACC
>NZ_JBEOWS010000659.1:0-1963 GCF_040296125.1 Streptomyces sp. NPDC002265
GAACGCCTTGCAGCGGCCGTCGGGCGCCAGTCCGCGCTGGCGGCTGAAGCCGACGAAGGTGGCGGGGCCGACCATCGCCGTGACACCGCCCGCCACGGCCAGCGAGCACTCGCCGTTGCGCAGCGACTGGACGGCCAGGTGCAGGGCCACCAGGGACGACGAGCAGGCCGTGTCGACCGTGACGGCCGGGCCTTCGAGGCCGAAGGTGTAGGCCACCCGGCCGGAGGCGACACTGCCCGAGGTACCCGTTCCCAGGTAACCCTCCAGGTCCTGCGGGGAGTTCTGGAGGGCGGCGAGGAACTCGTGGTTCATCACGCCGGCGAACACGCCGGTCCTGCTCCCCGCCAGCGAAGCGGCATCGATGCCGGCCCGCTCGAAGAGCTCCCACGACGTCTCCAGCAGCAGCCGCTGCTGGGGGTCCATGGCGAGCGCCTCGCGGGGCGAGATCCCGAAGAGACCGGCGTCGAACCGCGCCAGGTCGCGCAGGAACGCGCCCTCACGGGCGTAGCTGGTCCCGCGGACCTCCGGGTCCGGGTCGTAGAGAGCGTCCAGGTCCCAGCCGCGGTCGGCGGGGAACTCCGAGACGGCGTCGCGGCCGCCCGCGACCAACTCCCACAGGTCCTCGGGCGAGTCGACCCCTCCCGGGTAGCGGCAGCTCATCCCGATGATGGCCACCGGCTCCCCGGCGGCGTCCTCGTAGTCACGGAGGCCCCCCCGGGTCTCCTGGAGATCTGCGGTGACTCGCTTCAGGAAATAGCGGAGCTTGTCTTCGTTCGCCACCGAAATCTTCCCCCACCCCTGCGAAGAATTGCCGGAATTCGGCAAGAGGTCACCGGACCGCGCCGGAGCGGTCAGGAAATCCCGAATTCCTTGCCGAGCAGATCGAATACTTCGTCGTCCGTGGCCGATTCCAGATCACTGCCGCCCGTACCAGGGTCTTCGTCGACCTGCGTCTTGCCGGATTCACCGGCAATCGCCAATACGGTCCGGAGCTTTGACACGATCCGGTCGCGAGTCTTACTCGCCGCCAACTTCGTGACCAATTCTCGTTCGACCCTGTCCAGATCGGCAAGTAGGGAATCCACTAGGGCTGGTTCACCGGCCCCCGCCGTCTCCGTGAGCACGTGACGGGCGAGAAGCGCAGGTGTCGGGTGGTCGAAGAGCAGCGTCGCGGGGAGCCGCAGCCCGGTGGCCTTGTTCAGCCGGTTGCGCAGTTCGACGGCCGTGAGGGAGTCGAAGCCCAGGTCCTGGAAGGCGTGTTCCGGTCGGACCGTACGGTCCGACGCATGCCCCAGGACCACGGCCGCCTCGGCCCGGACCAGGTCCAGCACGGTCTTCTCCCGCTCGGCCTCCGGCAGTCCCGCCAGGCGCTGGGCCAGCGAGGACGCGGAGGGAGCGTCGCCCGCCTGCACGGTCCTCCGGGCGACCGTGGCCGGCACGAGGGCGCGCAGTACCGGCGGTGCCTCACCGGTGCGCAGCGCCCCGGTGTCGATGCGGGCCGGGGCGAGTACCGCCTCGTCCGAAGCCAGTGCCGCGTCGAACAGCCGCATCCCCTCCCCCGGTGGCAGCGGCAGCACGCCGCTGCGCGCCATCCGCGCCCGGTCGGCCTCGGCGAGGCCGTCCGTCATCGCACCGGGCTGTTCCCACACACCCCATGCCAGCGATGTGGCGGGCAGCCCCTCGCGGCGCCGGTGTTCGGAGAAGGCGTCGAGGAAGGAATTCGCCGCCGCATAGCTCGCCTGACCGGCGCTGCCGACCAGGCCGGCGACGGACGAGAACACCACGAAGGCGGTCAGGCCCATCTCCCGGGTGCACTCGTGCAGGTTCAGCACGGCGTCCACCTTGGGGCGGAAGACCTCCTTCATCCTCTCCGGGGTGAGCGTGGCGATCACGCCGTCGTCGAGCACGCCGGCCGTGTGCACCACGGCCGTGACCTGCGTACCGGACAGCACCTCGGCGAGAG
>NZ_JBEOWS010000660.1:0-1920 GCF_040296125.1 Streptomyces sp. NPDC002265
CCTGGCCCAACCCCAAGTCACCGGCTCACCCAGGAGCGCCCTGAGGCGGTCGAGCGACGACATCCGATCCTCCCAGCGGAACCGACCGACGCCTCATGGTGCACCATGAGGCCACTGAGCGCCCGCGGTGCAGTTGTACAGCAGCTCCGTACCGCAACCTCAGCAGACGACCCTGGCCGGTAGCGTCCCTCCGGCGCCTCGGGGCGGCCGGTATGACCGTCGTTGACCGATCCGGCTAGAGCTACGGATCAGAAGGGCCGGGAGATCCCGTGGGCTTCGAGCGCTTCGGTGTAGCGCACGAGCTTGGCGCCCAGATCGGCATGAATCAGGCTCGCCACGTGTTGGGCCTCCTCCACGTCGCCGGCGGCGCATAGCTCGACGAGCTCGGCCACGTCCGCCTGGAGGATGCTGAGGGTGTCTCCCTGGATCAAGACTCCGGGGAAGTTGCGTCCCGGGAGGCGTACCACGGCGTCGTTGCCGCCATCGGTGAACAGCTCAGCCTCTACTCGTGCCATCGGAGCCCCCGTCTCAGTTTCCGTCTCATTCAGCGCCGTTCGCGAGGGTTCAGGACGGAACCGTAGCCAGTACCGGATGTGTCGCTGACCCGGCGCGAACGCAGGTGAACAGCGTCGTACACGCCCTCTGCGGCATCAACAGACTTGGAAAGCGTGCGCCTGGTACAGGCGACACGAAGAGCCGCGACCAGGAAGGGGTGGCCGTGCAGAGGGTGGCCACGGCCCGGATTCGAACCGGGGTTTCCGCGTCGGGGCGAACCCGAGCGCGACGTCTTAGGCCGCTAAACGACTCATGGCCAGGCAGAACCTACCGACCCAGACACTGACTCTCCAGCTCTTTTCGAGGGGTGGCATCCCAAGGCGCCGGCTCAGGTCGAGCCCGTCACCACGCCTGGATGGCCGCCAGCGCCCCTGATCGCCAAATGAGGCCAAATCGCGACCTACTGGGATCCGGTCAGATTCGCTCACACTCAAACACATGGGGGCGATTCGGGATCGTGACCAGTTGGCATGTCATCGCTGCGGGGAGACCAACCACACCGTGCGCGAGCGCGGACGGTTCGGCCTCATGGCGAGCTACTGCGAGAGGTGCTGGAACACCTTCGCCAACGAGATGGCCGAAGCCGATGGGGCCACAGCCGCACCCAGACCGGATCCTGACCCCGACGACGTGACATGGATCGAGCCACCACTTTGCCCCGAATGCGGAGCATTGATCCGCGTGTATCCCACCAACTACGACCGGTGGGTCAGTCTCTCCATGGTGGAGTTGCCCGCCAAAGACGTCCCAGAGGCCTTCAGATGGCGTTTGACGAGGCTTCCGGGCCGATCCCCCATCCCCGCGGATATCGTGGCTGTACGGGTCCGTGGAATCGATCCGCTACCGGGCGAACCCGTGGTGCCGGCTCACCGCATGATGTGCATCCCCGGCCGGGGTGAGTCGTAGATCACACGGCAGCGAGCGGGAGGCCCGGCCCCGTGCCCTCCGCGTGCCCGATCGAGCGGCGACCGGCGGGGAGTGGCGGGGAACACCGGACGGGGACCCGAAGACCAGCGCGTCAGCGACCTGCCAGATCAGCCCCGGTCCGCATACGCGATCTTCCGAACTAGTGCTCCAAGCCCCAGGCAGCGGCGCTTGACTGAGTCATTGAAACTCCAGGTCAAAGTCGCTACACCGACCGCGTGGGCGACCCAGCCGGTGTCCGTACCTGTCGCTAGCATCGCGGCAGTCTCTGGGGAGGAAGCGATCGCAGACCCTCGAAAGCGTGGAGTGCAGCTCGCTCTGAGCCTGACATGAAGGTGGGGGGGGGGCGGGGTGCCCGGCGGCGCCCCCCCAGGGTTGGTGTGGGGGGGGGCCCGGCAGCCTTAAAGAACGTGGGGGGGCGGGCGGGGGGGGGGGTGGAGG
>NZ_JBEOWS010000661.1:0-1916 GCF_040296125.1 Streptomyces sp. NPDC002265
GCGGGCCCCCGGGCGCCCCCCGGCGGGCCGGCGCACGCCCCCGGCGGCCGCCTCCCGCCGACCGCCGGCGGGCCACCCACCCCCTTTACACCCGCCTTTTCGTGATCGCGCCGGACGCGAGGGCTGCGAAGCTGGAGGAGAAACGTTGGCCGTGTCCCACAACCGCCCCCCTGACGCTGCCGGCCTGCCCGACACGCAGCCTCCCGGCGGCGGTGCGGCAGGTGCCGGCAGCGACACCACGGCTGTGTTCCAGCCCGCCTGGGCGGACTGGAACACGCTGCCGCTGCAGGCGGCGGCAGACGTCCGGCTGTTCGACGCGGCCCGTTTCGTTCCGCGCCTGAGCCACGGACTGCAACGCATGGGGCAGTACAAGGGATCGGGGTCCACCGATCCGAAGTACCTGGTGCGCCGGGGCGACGGCCAGGTGATTCAGCTGTCGAGACTGCTGTATCTGGTGGTCAGCGCCATCGACGGGGTGCGCGATGCGGAAGGCATCTCCCACTTCGTCAGCGGCCGCCACGGGGACGAGGTCGACCCGGACGACGTGATCTACCTCTTGGAGCACAAGCTCGCCCCCCTCGGCGTCCTGTCGGCCGACGGCGAGGAGAGCGAGCAGGCACCGCAGCCCCGTTCCGACCTCCTGCTCGTCCTCAAAGGCCACAAGGTCGTCTTCCGCGAAGAGCAGGTGGCGCGGATCGCCGCGGCACTGGCATGGCTGCACCGGCCGCCCGTCGTCGCCCTGGCCCTGCTGTGCGCGGCACTGATGGACGTGTGGCTGTTCGGCGTCCACGGCGCGATGACGCCCGTGCTGCGCGTCCTGGAACAGCCCCTGTGGATGCTGATCGTGTTCGTGCTGACCGTCGCCTCGCTGGTCTTCCACGAATTCGGACACGCATCGGCATGCCGCTACAGCGGAGCCGCGCCGGGAAAGATCGGCTACGGCATCTTCCTGATCTGGCCCTCCATGTACACCGACGTCACCGACGCCTACCGGGTGGGCCGCGGCGGACGTCTGCGCACCGGCCTGGGCGGCGTCTACTTCAACGTGCTCTTCATGCTGCTCCTGACCGCCGCCTACGCGGTCTCCGGACAGCCCTACTTCCTCGCAGCCGTCTACCTGGCGCACTTCGAGGTCCTCGAGCAGCTGATGCCGGCCCTGCGCCTCGACGGCTACTACATCCTGGGCGACCTGGCCGGCGTCCCGGACCTGTACGGCAAGGTCAAGCCCATCCTGCTGAGCATGCTGCCGCGCCGCCCGGTCCACCCGGAGGCGGCCGACCTCAAACGCTCGGCCCGGATCGTGGTCACCGCCTGGGTCGCCACCATGGTCCCCCTGCTGCTGGCGGAGACCGGCTACGCCCTGTGGAACCTTCCCCGCCTCCTGTCCACCAGCCTGCGCTGCCTGGGCGAGCAGCTCGCAGGCACGTGGTCGGCCTTCACCCACGGACAAGCCGCCGCCGGGCTCGTCGGCGTCCTGGGCAGCCTCATGCTGATCTGCCCCATGGCAGGCGGGGCGTACCTGACCGTACGGCTCGTCGGCCGCCTCGCCCGCGGCGCGCTGCGCATCACCGAAGGCAACACCGCGCTGCGCGCCGCGATCGGCGCAGCGACCCTGGCCGTCGCATCCCTGCTGGTCGTCGCCTGGTGGCACGGGGCGACCCCCGAGCCACTGCCCCCCGCAGCCCCCGTCGCCCCGGTCCTGCAGCCCGGTGTGCCCACGGCGAGGCCGGCACACGACACCCCCAGGCCGTCCCCCTCCGCCGTCGTGATCCCGAAGGACGCGCCGGCCACCACGCTCCCGCCCCGGCGGCGCACCCCGGCCGCCGTTCACGCGCCCGCCTCCGCGTCCGGCACCGGCTTTGCCTCCTCGCCCGCGTCCGGCCCCGGCCCCGCGCCGTCCGCCCGCACCTGCCGGC
>NZ_JBEOWS010000662.1:0-1903 GCF_040296125.1 Streptomyces sp. NPDC002265
GCGCTCCCCCCCGTGGCCGGGGCCCCCCCGGCGGGGGGGGCCCCCCGCGGGGGGGCCCCCCGGTCGGTGTGGCGGGCGGGTCAGGAGAGCGTGCAGACGCTGCCGTTGAGGGTGAACGCCGTCGGCGCGGTGTTGGTGGCGCCCTTGGTGCCGATGAACCCGACGTCCACCGAGCCCCCCGCGGGGATGGTGGAGGTGTAGGAGGCGGGGACGACGCTCACCGCGGCGCCGCTCTGGGTGGCGGTCCCGCCCCACATGTTGCTGACCGTCTGGCCGTCGGCGAAGGCGAAGGCGAGCTTCCAGCCGTTGAGTGCCGCGGTGCCGGTGTTGCGCAGGGTGAGGCCGGCCTGGAAGCCGCCCGGCCACTCCCCCACGATCCGGTAGGCGACGGAGCAGATCCCGGTGGGCGCGCTGCTCGTGGTGACGTTCACCGTGGCGGAGCGCGCGGAACGGTTCCCGGCGGCGTCGCGGGCGTAGACGGCGAAGGTGTACGCGGTGCTCGCGGTGAGGCCGGTCACGGTGACGGAGGTGGTGGTGGAGGCGGCGGCGTTGGTCTCGGTGCCACCGATGATCCGTACGACGTCGTAGCCGGCGACGCCCACGTTGTCGGTGGCGGCGGTCCAGCCGAGGGTCACCGAGGTGGCCGTCACCGCGGACGCGGCCGGGGTGCCGGGGGTGGTCGGCGCCTGGGTGTCGGCGGAGCCGCCGCCGTAGACGGTGGCCTCCTTGGCGGTCTGGGCGATGCCGTTGACGCCGTTGAAGATGCGCCGGCCCCACGAACTGAGCTGCTTGGGGTCGAAGTCGAGCGCGAGGTCGAGGACCGGGTCGGTGTTGCCGCTCCAGGACCAGGCCAGCCAGCCGAGTCTCAGCTGCTGCGCGGCGGCCATCATGGTGTCCTCGTCCGGGTCGCCGTACTGGTCGGCGGGTCCGCCGAACTCACCGATGACGATGGGCAGTTCGGCGTTGACGAAGGCGTTCAGGTAGTCGGTGATCTCCTGGGCCGTGTCGAACACGCTGTACATGTGGATCGAGAAGACCAGGTTGCCGGTGGTGTCGGCGGAGTAGACGGATCGGGCGTTGGCGCGCATGACGCCCTGCCAGTCCTGGCCCCAGTTGGGCGCGTCCACCATGATCGTGTGCTGGAATCCGGCGTTGCGCAGCTTCTGGACGGCCGCGATCGTGGGCGCGGTCCAGCCGGCCGGGTCGGTGTTGCCCCACGGCTCGTTGCCGATGTTGATGACGATGTAGTTCTCCTGGCCGGCGAGCACGTTCTTCAGGCCGATCCAGTAGTCGGCGGCCTCGTCGAGCGTGCCGGCCGCGCTGTCCTCGCCGTAGCCGGTGGTGTCGTGCACCTCCAGGACGCAGATGAGCCGGTTCGCCTTGCACTGGGCGACGACGTTCGCCACGTCCGTGGCGCTGTTGGCGCTCCAGCGGTGGCCGTCGGCGAGGACGACACGGACGGTGTTGGCGCCCAGCGCCTTGACGTCCGCGAGCGACTGCGTGCGGCTCGGGTACCAGGTGTGGGCGTGGTTGACGCCGCGCATGACGAAGTCGTTCCCGTTGCCCTCCACCAGGCGGCCGTCGGCGACATGGAGGCCGGTGGCGAGGACTCCGGGCGACTGGGCCTGTGCGACGGCCGGGCAGAACAGGCCGAGGAGGACGAGTCCGAGGACGGCGGTCAGCCCGGTCAGCAGATCGGCCAGGGGCTTCTTTCGTGTCGTGCTTCTTGTTGATCTCACTACGACTCCAGGGAGTGAGCGCCAAGAAACTCAGGCATGGGCAAAGGGCGTCGATACGCATGGGAGCGCTCCCATAAAGCCATCATGCCAAGTACACGTCAAGACAGCGGGCGGATCCCCGGCTCGCTCCGGCAGCCGCGCAGGCCCGGACCGGGTGCCGGTCC
>NZ_JBEOWS010000663.1:0-1901 GCF_040296125.1 Streptomyces sp. NPDC002265
AACGTGGCAATCGGGCCGATCCAGCAGGACGTCAGCAGCACGCCGGTCGGTCAGGAGCAGAACGGCGAGGGTGAGCGCGAGAGCCTGGCCGTGGTCACGGTGCACCGGATCCGCTGCTTTGCTCACCCCGGCTTCGACAACCGGATCAGTGCCCTGAAGGCCGCATCTCGGGAAACGGGGCTTCACCCTTGGTCGTGGACACCGGTTGTTACTTGACGTCGGCTCTTCGGGGTGACGATTCGTTGAAGAGCCCAGCGGTAGGTGCTTGCCCAGCCAAAACCACGTGACAGCGACTGGAGCGGCGGCCCAGGATGTCGCTGTGATCAAGATACGAACTGCCTCCTCCGAGGATGCTCCTCTGCTTGCAAGCCTGAACGGCATCGTTCATGAGCTGCATGTGGGACACCGTCCGGACTTGTTCACGGACTCGCCCGAGCAGGACGTCCTTGAGGCGTTCTTCCTAGCCCGGCTGGCCGATCCCTCAGTCACCGCCTTCATCGCCGATAGCTCGGACGGCAGAACCCTTGGGTACGCCCAGGCTCGAGTCGTCAGATGGGATTCCAGTGCACTGGTCCGGTCGGACCTGGTCGTTTCTCTTGATCAAATCGCAGTAGTCCCCGATGCCGCTGGCATGGGCGTCGGCTCGGCGCTACTTGAAGCGGTGCGTGAAGTGGGACGCAAGGCAGGTTGTCGACGCCTGGTGACAGACGTCTGGGACTTCAACGAAGGCGCTCGTGCGTTCTATGACGCAGCTGGTTTCCGACGCATGAATGTGCGGCTGGATCAGCTGCTCTGACTCGGAAGAACGATTCAGGCATCCCTTCAGGGTGGCGGTGGTGGGTCGAGGCTAAGTCCGGTTCCAGCGAGGAAGCCGTCGAGGAGGGCGGGTCGGTATTGCAGGCTGGCTGACCGTGTTCCTGCTGCCCGCCTACTCGCCGGATCTGAACCCGGTCGAAGGGCTGTGGGCCCACATCAAACGCAGCCTCGCCAACCTCGCCTCGGTAGCCCTCGACCGCCTCGAAACCCTCGTCCGCAATCGACTCAAACGCGCCACTCCCGGTCATCGATCATCTTGCGCATCGCGCGGGAGACGTGGGTGTTCAGCCTGTCCCACACCAGCACGATGGGCGCCTTGACCAGCTGGTGCACGCCGTCGATCAGGCTGATGTAGTCGCGTTCGCCCATGCTGCGGCGTTCGTCCTTGCCGCTGCGGTGCACTCGCAGTCGGTGGCACAGTCGGGTCCTGGAGCTTGGTCGTACCGCGATGAGTCCGGCGACGGACAGGCGTCCGGAGCGGCGGCCGCTGACCGTCACGACCGGGGTGACGCCACGCCGTCCCCAGGTCCGTCCTCGGGGCGGCCAGCGGGTGAATCCTGTTTCGTCCTCGAAGCAGATCCATCCTCCGCAGGCCGCCCGTGCTCTTTTACCTCCGCCCAGGTCGTCTCCTTCCACGCCTCGACGGCCTGCTCGTCGCGCTCGGCAACCCGCCGTGCCGGCATCTGCGGGGAGAACCCGAGGCGGTGCATGAGCTTGGTGGCCCCGGAGACCCAGCTGGTCTCGGCCGCAAAATACTTCGCAGCCCTCCGCAGGATCTCCGGCTCGAGCTCGAGTTCCTTCACCCGCGCCCGCAGCTGACGGTTCTCCTTCTCCATCGCGGTGGCCTCCACCGCCCCGGGCCGGGCGGCCTGCTCGGCATCCCGCACCCACGTGCGCAGCGTCTCGTGGTTGACGCCCACGTCCTTGGCCACCGACGCATACGTCCCACCCGGGCTCGCGTGGTATAGCGCGACGGCATCGGCCCGGAACTCAGGCGAGTACTTCGACGTCCCCAACGGGAACTCCTGTCCTATGGATCATCACGATCCAATGATCAGGGTGCCCACGATCAAGGGGTAGGGCCC
>NZ_JBEOWS010000664.1:0-1853 GCF_040296125.1 Streptomyces sp. NPDC002265
GATCCTGCTGGCCAAATGTGCAGTTATGCCGCGAGCGTGAGGTCGAGGCGGGCGAGGTGGCTGGTGCGGGTGTGGTCGAGGGGCTGGCCGTTCCACCAGGCGTCGAGGCGGATCAGGTTGAGGGCAACGGCGGAGTAGACGTGTTCGAGGTGGGTCTTCGCGAGGCCCCTATAGCGGGCGCGGCGGCTGCCGGTGACGGCTATGGCCTGGCGGATCGTGCCCTCAACGCCCGCTCGCAGGGCGTACTTCGCCTGCCACGCCTGGTCTTGCTGGGCGGTGTGGTTGGCGTGGATGAGTTCGTGCAGTGCCCGTGGCCGCAGGGTGAGTTGGCGGCCCCAACGGGTGGCATTGGTGCATGCGGCTCTGACCGGGCAGGGGCCGCAGTCGGCCTGGTCGAAGCGGACCACGACGACATCGCGGCCCTTTTGCCTGGCCGGGCTCCAGAACCGGCTGGTAGCTCCCTGGGGGCAGGTGGCCTGGCGGGCGTCCCAGTCGATGGCGAAGGCTTCACGTTGGTAGCCGGCGTTCTCCCGGTACTGGCGGGAGGTACCCGTCAGCAGTGGTGTGACCAGGGCGATGCCAAGGGTGGCCCGGGCACCGACGATGAGCTCGGCGCTCGCGTAGCCGGAGTCCAGGTAGTGCTCGGCGGGCAGCACGTCCCGGCCGGCGAGGGCCTGGTGGACGGGCTCGACGAGTTTCACGTCGGGCACGGTCGCATCCGTGGTCGCGACATGCGTGATCACGTTCGGGATGGCAGGACGTGCCCGCCGGCCGGGCCGCGCCGCCCCGTCATCGGGCCGGGGCGGCTGGCAGACCTCGCTGATGTGCAGCTTGTACCCGGTCCAGTGGAGATCTTCCTTGGTGCCGTAGCGGGCATCGAGGTCATAGGGCGAGGTCAAGCGGACTCTGCCAGGCGGGAGACCGTCCTTGTCCGCCTCCCGCCGCTTGACCACCTCCGCTCCGTTGCTGTGGGTGGTGATCAGGTAGTTCTGCACGGTGATCTGCCGCAACACCTGGACCGCGGGCAGCTCCCGCAACCAGACCGGCGCGGCCGCACGGTAGACCGCCCGCAGCAGAGCCACCGCGTCACGGCCGTAGTCCACAGCGAGCTGGTCGCGCTGGGTCTGGGAGCCGGGCGGGCGCCAGTACGCATCGACCCGCCGCCCGTAACGCCGGCTCCACTCACCGACCTCCAACACCTGCGCCACCCAGTCGGGGGCCGCGGCGGACAGCGCTTCCAGCGCGGCCCGCACCGTTTCCCCGGCCAGCTCCAGCCGGTTCAACTCCCGCACCGCCGCCAGCACATGAGTGGAATCTGTACGCTGCTTGCCTCCTGCCTTGACCAGTCCCTTCTCCTTCAGCGCCGCAACCAGCAGATCCAGCACCCGTTCTTCCAGGCCGTGGCCGGCCACCCGGGTGCGGAACTCCGACAACACCGACGGGTCGAAGCCGACATCCTCCAGCTCCAGGCCCAGGCAGTACTTCCACGACAGATCGAACCGGACCCGCTGAACAGCGGCACGGTCGGTCAGGTTCTCCGCCATCTGCAGCACGGTCACCATCGCCAGCCGCCCCGGGGACCATCCCCGCCGGCCCCGGCGGCCGAACCCCTCGACGAACTCCTTGTCCGCGAACAGCCCGCCCAGCTCGTCCCGCACCCGCATCGCCAACGGCGGGGCCCCGCGTCCTGCCGCTGCCCGTGCTACCCGCGCCGTCGCCTCGGGGACCTCGGGCCACTCCTCCGGCCGCAACGACATGACTCCCACCCCCAGCGACCGGGAACGACGAGACCAGCCACCACGGTGCCAACAGCATCCCCACACCTCAGGACACGACATTTGGCCAGCAGGATC
>NZ_JBEOWS010000665.1:0-1845 GCF_040296125.1 Streptomyces sp. NPDC002265
ACGGCACCCGGGCCCCCCGACGCGTCCCCCTGAAAGAAGAGGTCTATGCCCCCTGCCAGTTCCCGTCCCGTCGACAATCTCGACGATGACGACTACCCCGCCTACACCATGGGCCGGGCCGCCGAGATGCTCGGCACCACCCCCGCCTTCCTCCGCGCCCTCGGCGAACACCTCCTGATCACCCCGCTGCGCTCCGAAGGCGGCCACCGCCGCTACTCCCGCTACCAGCTGCGCATCGCCGCTCGCGCCCGCGAACTCGTCGACCAGGGCACCCCCATCGAAGCCGCCTGCCGCATCGTCATCCTCGAAGACCAGCTCGAAGAAGCCCGGCGCATCAACGAGCACCTGCGCACACAAGGCCGCGAGTCGCAGTCGAAGAACTCAGCCTGAATCAGCACGCCGATCCTGGGGCAACACCGGCCAGCGGACGATGCTGCCGTCACCGGCCGCGCCGCCGTAAGCACCCGAAGTGGGGCGACCTCCGCGCGAAGCTGCTGGACGGAGACGCATGGGAGCACGCCAAGCCAACCGTGCTCGCCTCGCTCAACCTGCCCGCCGAGGCGGGTGAGCACCTGGCGGCGAGGGCCGCGCTGCTGGACGGCGCCTACCGTGAGGTCGCCGCGCGGGTGCCGGCGAACTCCCAGATCGTGTTCGACGACGACGGCCGCCTGCACTTCGCCGCCCTGGAACCGGAACCCGAACCCGCCTCCCTGCGCGCCCTGAGGGAGGCGGTGGAGGCGATGCTGCCCCGCGTCGACCTGCCGGAGGCGTTGCTGGAGGTGTTCTCGTGGACCGGCGCCGACCAGGCGTTCACCTCGGTCACCGGCGGCGAGGCGAGGCTGAAGGACCTGCACGTGACGATCGCCGCGCTCCTGGTCGCGCACAGCTGCAACGTCGGCTACACCCCGGTCATCGGGGCCGCGGACGCCTTGAAGTACGGGCGGCCGTCCCATGTCGACCAGACGTATCTGCGGCTGGCCACCTATCGGGCCGCGAACGCCACGCTGATCGACTACCAGGCAGCCATCCCGCTCGCGCAGGCGTGGGGCGGCGGCCTGGTCGCCTCCGTGGACGGCATGCGGTTCGTCGTCCCCGTGCCGTCGGTGTACGCGCGGCCGAACCCGAAGTACTTCGGGCGCCGGGGCGGGGCAACCTGGCTCAACATGATCAACGACCAGGCGGCGGGCCTGGGCAGGAAGGTGGTCGTCCGACGCCGGCTCCGCCTGAAGCACGCCCTGCTCGGCAGGTCCCGGGGCGGCCTGACCAGCAAAATCCATCTCGCCTCGGACCGCAGATGCCGCCCGCTCGTGCTCGTCCTGACCGCGGGACAGGCGCCCGACAGTCCGCAGTTCATCCCCGTCCTGCAAAGGGTGCGGGTCCGGCTGCCCGTCGGCCGTCCCCTCACCAGGCCCGGTGCGGCCGCTGGGGACAAGGCCTATTCGTCCCGCGGAAACCGCGCCTACCTGCGCAGACGCAACATCAAAGCGGTCATCCCCGAGAAGAGGGACCAGGCCGCCCACCGGAAGAAGAAGGGCGCCAGTGGCGGCCGGCCCGTCAGCCACGACGTCGATCTCTACAAGGAACGCAACACCGCGAGCGCCTGATCAACAAGCTGAAGGCCTGGCGAGGCATCGCCACCCGATACGACAAGTCGCCCGAGAGCTACCTCGCCGGCCTCCACCTCCGCGCCGCAATGATCTGGATCGACGACCTCCTCAAGGTCGCCAGCTGATCACAACATCACACAGGCCCTAGAACGCAGGGGTGGCCCGCCCGACGAAGGTTAGTGCCTGGCACTCATGCGAGTCGGTCGACAAGGATCATCGCGACATCGTCCGCCAGGTG
>NZ_JBEOWS010000666.1:0-1843 GCF_040296125.1 Streptomyces sp. NPDC002265
ACTCCCACCCCCAGCGACCGGGAACGACGAGACCAGCCACCACGGTGCCAACAGCATCCCCACACCTCAGGACACGACATTTGGCCAGCAGGATCTTTGGGGAGTCGCCGTCAGGGGATCGGATTACTCAATGGGTGAGTCAAGCTCGAAAGTGCAAGAGCGACTCCTGACCTGGTCTCTGGTCGGGGGTCGTACTGCTGTCCGATCACCGATGAGTGCCCGGTGTTCCCCGCGGGCTCTCGCTGTCTCGGGCGTCGGTGGGGCGCGACACCTTCTGATCCGTAGCTCTAGCCGGATCGGTCAACGACGGTCATACCGGCCGCACCGAGGCCCCGGAGGGACGCTACCCGACAGGGTCGTCTACTGAGGTTGCGGTACGGAGCTGCTGTACAACTGCACCGCGGGCGCTCAGTGGCCTCATGGTGCACCATGAGGCGTCGGTCGGTTCTGCTGGGAGGATCGGATGTCGTCGCTCGACCGCCTCAGGGCGCTCCTGGGTGAGCCGGTGACTTGGGGTTGGGCCAGGCCGCGTCTGTGGACGGCGTCCGAGCAGTACCTGGGGGTCGAACTGCCCTCGGACTACAAAGCGTTCCTTGATCTGTATGGGCCGGGGAGCATCGACGGTTACCTGTCGCTGAGCCGGCCTCTGGAAGCCGACGCCACCGAGTTGGAGCGGTTGTGGTCGCTGGAGGACTGGCGCCGGGCGCGACTCAGTGCCCCGGACCTGTATCCGTATCCCTTCCACCCCGATCCTGGCGGCCTTATCTCCTGGGGTTCGGACGAGCACGGCAGCGAGTACTACTTCCTCGCAATCGAACCGAACCCTGATGAGTGGCGCATCGTCGTCGGCAGCGAGAGCAACAGTTGGTTCGAGACTGCGGGCACCTTTTGCGACTTCCTCGTGCGCTGCTTCGACCGTATCGACCGGCCGCCTTTCATGGACCGCACTTGGCCCACCCCTGATGCCCGCTACCACTCCCATGCCTGATGAGGCGCTCGCATTGGGCATCGTTCGGTAGGCGATCGGCACCCGCTTTCCAAGTCTGTTGGTGCCTTGCTGGGCGGAGTACAGGGCCGTTCACCTGCGTTCATGGGCGGGTGAGCGCTGGGACGCCCCCTACGGATGGTCCTGCCTGAACGGCGATGAACCTCGCTGAATGAGACGGAAACTGAGACGGCTTGGCACACGGCCAGGCCGACTTCGCCTGCTGCAACCTTTTGATCCGTAGCTCTAGAGAGAACGGTCGGTCACGGTCATGTCGGCCGAAGTCGAGCCCATGGCGACCGCTGCCGATCGCGGGCGGGCGCTGGGGTTGCGGTACGTCGCTGCTTTACGGGTAACGTCCCCCTGGTGGATCTCAACCTCATCAAGGATGTCCTCCCCGGCGGGCTGACTCGGCGGGCTCGCACCTTTGTCGCTGTGCACGGCATCAGGGTCGATACCCGGTCTGTCGAGCAGCACAGGCAGTGGTGGCTTGATCGGGGAATCCCAGCGGATGTCGTTGACCGCATGGCGGCCTATCAGGAGCACTGGGGCGGCCTGCTCCTGCCGCCGGCCTCCCAGTACGACGGAGGGCCGAAGTACTTTGACGCTGACTGCCCCGAAGGAACGTCATCCGAGGGCTGGTGGTTCGAGGCCGGCAGACAGCGGACCGCCGTTCCTTACGCATTCATGATCGGCCCGGCCGGTGAGTTCGGGATCCACGCGGACACCTGGGCGCCGTTGCACGCGAGTGTCGAGGGGTGGATCGGAAGATTTCAAGTCCAGTGAGACGGTCGTGACGCTATGAGGTTTGTGGTGTGGACTCCCTGCGCTTGGCCGGGTCGTTGATCCATGCCCGCT
>NZ_JBEOWS010000667.1:0-1822 GCF_040296125.1 Streptomyces sp. NPDC002265
GTCCCCGGCGTCCTACTCAATGTCGGGTTCTGGTGGCACCAAGACTCCGCGACGTCAACCGGACGGCCGTAGCCCGATTTTCTCCCCTTTGGGGAGTCGCCGTCAGGGGATCGGATTACTCAATGGGCAAGTCAAGTGCCGCCGAGGGCGATCAGTAGCCGAAGAAGTGATTGGCCGCCTTTCCAACCTGCACGCCCTCCGGCTGTCGGCCGCATGACCTGGGCGTTAGCGGTCGGCCGCTGTCGTCGTCTGTCACCCCTGGCCACCCTCAGACGGCCCAGCAACGGCCCGAGAGCCTTCGGTGTCGCGCCCTGCGATGATCTCCCGGTGAGCTATCCCGCAACGGACGAACTGTCGTCAGCAGAGCGCGCATTCATGATCAACGCGACGGAGATCGATATCCTGCCCGGCGTTCGGGGAGACCTGGACGAACCGTTGGCATCCGCCGACCCCACTGAGCTTGCCGCAATCCTTCTGCCGCTCATCGACAGAGGCTGGATCGAAGTCTGCCGGCTCATTGCCTGGACCGCTCCCGATGGCGAGCCGGGACTACAGCCCGGCCCTTCCATCCCGCGATACGACCTTCCTGCCTTGCTGGCAGACGCTGACAACTGGGAGTACCTGGACGACGGCGAGTGGCTGGGTCGTCTCACGCTTGTCCTCACGGAAACGGGACAGTTGATTCCCCGGTGACCTTGGCGACACCCGCTTTAGGAGTGAGGTGAGGTGAGTTGGGGCCTGACCTGCGACATTCAGACTTCCACGGATGCAGGCTGTGTACGCTGCCAGCATCCGCACTTCCCCGTGACTCCCCGCCCGATCTGGCACGGTTGTGGCACGGCCCACCCCCTCGATGCGAACTATGGGTGCGGCGGTTGCTGCTGCCACCTCTGCTTGAACCGGGGAGCTGTGACGTGTTGCGGTGCGGTGATCGAGCCGCGATTTCCCCTGGGTCTCCGGCGGAAACCGTCAGAACTGGCGCGGCTGTGGCACGAGACTGAGGCACGCGCCAAGAGACAGTTAGTCTCCGGATGTACCGAAAATGCCGATGTGGGTGGGTTCGCCGTCCGAGTAGAGGAGCACATAAAGTCCGGTCCAACGCAGCTCATGCTCGTCCAGCAGAGTCGTGTCCTTATCTCTGCGTGACCTGGGGTAGGAGGCCTCGTTGGCGCGAGCCATTGCACCCTCGTACTGGTGCAGGGTTGGCTGTTCCGTTCCGAAGTGATGTATCAACCGGTCAGGTCCGAGCGGGCGCAGAGTGTTGTAGTCCCAGTCTCTTATGCCCGGAGCCGCGGGTGTGTCGACGATGCGGTAGACATCCAATATCGAATGGGTGCCTGCTTCGCCCATGAACTCTTCGTCGGCGTAGAGCTCTTCGCGACTCTTGTACTCCTCACCGTCGCCGTAGAGCTCCTGAAAGACCTCCTCGTGCAGGGCTTCGAGCGTGGCCTCAATGCTCCCGTGGTACGGGGTGACATACTCCCAGCCAGTGGCGCCCATCGCCTGCCCTCCATAGCTCACGATTACTTCGACCTCACAGTAGGGCCAGGTCCGACAACCCACACTGAACTGCCCAAGCAAACTGGCGTACGTCTGGATCCCGGTCGGTGTGGAGGGGCTGTGGGCGGGAGCCGCCGCGTAGCTAGTTTGCAAGATCGCGTATGCGCACCCATCCCCTTCTCAAAGTCTGGCGTGGCCGCGTGGTCTACAGTCCCTGCTCATGACTGATATAGGCAGCATGCTTGACCTCGCAAGCCGTCGACGCGGTAGAGGCTTCCACTTCTACTACTTTGGCGGATCGGGTTGGGTGGTGGGACTGCTC
>NZ_JBEOWS010000668.1:0-1792 GCF_040296125.1 Streptomyces sp. NPDC002265
GAGGACAGGCCCGCGTTCGCCAGCGCCTGCCGGATCACCCGCTGCTGCGCCGGACCGTTCGGAGCCGTCAGACCGTTCGACGCACCGTCCTGGTTCACCGCCGTACCGCGAACCACCGCCAGCACCCGGTGCCCATTGCGACGGGCATCCGACAGCCGCTCCACCAGCAGCATCCCCGCACCCTCGGCCCAGCCCGTACCGTCCGCCCCGGCGCCGAACGCCTTGCACCGGCCGTCCGCCGACAGCCCACGCTGACGGCTGAACTCCACGAACGTCGAGGGAGTCGCCATGACGGTGACACCGCCGGCCAACGCCATCGAGCACTCCCCGCTGCGCAGCGCCTGGACCGCCAAGTGCAGCGCCACCAGCGAGGACGAGCATGCCGTGTCGACCGTGACCGCCGGACCCTCCAGGCCGAACGTGTACGAGACCCGGCCGGAGGCGATGCTGCCCGCGCTGCCGCTGCCCAGGTAGGCGTCCATGCCCTCCGGAGCGGTCGTCACGCGCCCGCCGTAGTCGTGGTACATCACGCCGGCGAAGACACCGGTCCTGCTGCCCCGCACCGTCGCCGGGTCGATCCCGGCCCGCTCGAACGCCTCCCAAGACGTCTCCAGCAGCAACCGCTGCTGCGGATCCATCGCCAGCGCCTCACGCGGCGAGATCCCGAAGAAGGCCGGGTCGAACTCTGCGGCCTCGTGGAGGAAGCCGCCATGCCGCACATAGGACTTGCCGGAGCGGTCGGGGTCCGGGTCGTAGAGGTCCTCGACGTCCCAGCCGCGGTCCTCGGGGAAGCCCGAGATCGCATCGCCGCCGGAGGCGACTAGACGCCACAGGTCCTCGGGCGACCGCACGTCACCGGGGAACCGGCAGGCCATGCCCACGATCGCGATCGGCTCGTCAGTCCCGGTCACCGTGGCGACCGCGGCCTCGGACCGCTCCTGGACACCAAGCGTCTCGGCCAGCAGGAAGCGGGAGAGCGCGACGGGCGTGGGATGGTCGAAGACCAGGGTCGCGGGGAGCCGCAGCCCGGTCGCCGCGTTCAGCCGGTTACGGAGTTCCACCGAGGTGAGAGAGTCGAAACCGGCGTCCTGGAAGGCGTGTTCCGGCTGTACGGCCTGGGACGACGCGTGGCCGAGCACGGCGGCGACCTCGGTGCGCACCAGATCCAGCACCACCTGCTCGCGCTCCGCCTCCGGCAGCCCGGCCAGCCGCTCCCCCAGCGATCCCTTCGGCGCGGTCCGCGCCGCGCGCCGCGCGGTGCCTCGTACGGGTCCGCGCATCCCTCGCAGGACCGGCGGCACCGTGCCCTGCAGCCCGCCCAGGTCCAGCCGCAGCGGGGCGACGACGGCCCGGTCCAAGGTCAGGGCCACGTCGAACAGCCGCAGTCCTTCGCCGACGGCCATCGGGGCCAGGCCCACCCGTTCGAGCCGGGCGAGGTCCGCCCGGCCGAGCCGGTCGGCCATGCCGCCGCCCTGCTCCCACAGACCCCACGCCAGCGACGTGGCGGGGAGCCCTCGGGCGCGGCGGGCTTCGGCGAAGGCGTCGAGGAAGGTGTTCGCCGCCGCGTAGTTGGCCTGTCCCGCGCTGCCCAGGATTCCGGACACCGAAGAGAAGACGACGAACGCCGACAGGTCGCTCGTCAGCTCATGGAGGTTGAGCACGGCGTCGGCCTTCGGACGCAGCACCTTCTCCATGCGCTCCGGGGTGAGCGTGGCGATCACGCCGTCGTCGAGCACGCCGGCCGTGTGCACCACGGCCGTGACCTGCGTACCGGACAGCACCTCGGCGAGAG
>NZ_JBEOWS010000669.1:0-1791 GCF_040296125.1 Streptomyces sp. NPDC002265
CCGCCGAGGTCAACTACCCAGGGTGCGCCAGGACTTCAGACGAGGGATCTCGCGTTGGTCGAGGTAGTTCTGGAAGGCAGTCGGCTGGCGGGGCGTGGGAGCTTCCTCGGCCGGTGCCAGTCCGCTGAGGCGCTCGATGTTGACGGCGATGGCCGTCAGGACGTGCTGGATGTGGGCCTTTCCCTGTCCCCGGTAGCGGCAGCGGCGCATGCCGTGTCCGTGGGCGAACTCATTGACCGTGCCTTCCACTCCGGAGCGGACCGCATAGCGGGCCTTCCACTCAGGCGTCTGTTGCTCAGCGCGGAAGCGGAGTTGCAGGTCACGGAGTTCGCGCGGGGCAAAGCCCACGGTGCGGGCGCTGTCGGCGGTGCTGGTGCACTGGGCGCGAGCTGGACAGGGACGGCATTGGCTCTTGGTGAACCGTGCCACGATCAAAGGGGCCGCGGTGGGCGAGGAGGTCGGGTAGGGGCCGTGCCAGCCCGCGCTGACCTGCCCCTGCGGGCAGGTGACCTGCTGACGATCGAAGTCGATGTGGAAGTCGTCCCGGGCGAAGCCCTCGTCTCGGCGGTGCTGACGGGTGGGGTTGCTCTTCAGCGGCCCGGAGACGGTGACCTGGTGTTCACGAGCGGCTTGTTCCAGGTGGGGCAGGGAGGTGTAGCCGGCGTCGACCAGGTGCTCGGCGGGCAGCAGCCCGCGGCGGGCCAGGCGGGTGTGGATGCCGGGCAGGACCTGGCTGTCGTGGGTGGTGGCCGCGGTGGTGGCGACATCCGTGATCACGTTGGGGCCGTCAGGAGCGCAGGATTCGGTCAGATGGGCGGCGAACCCCTTCCAGCTGATGATGTGTCCGTGCCGTGCGTAGCGGGCGGAGGTGTCGTAGGGCGAGACGATTGCCCTCGACGAGGGCGGCAGCCCGGGTCCGCCTTCCTTCTCCGCGGTGCGCCAGCGCAGGTGCCCTGCGGCATCCCGGTGGTAGTTCTGCACCATGATCTGGCGCAGGGCCTGGACACGGGGACCGGGCATGCGGTCCGCTCCGCGACGGTGGAGGTGTTCCAGGAGCCGGGCGGCGTCGTTTCCGGTGGCAAGGATCCTGGTCTTGGGCTTGGTGGGGTTCTTGCCCAGGCGGACCGGCCGACCGTAGCGGTGCCCCCAGTCCTCACCGACCAGCTCGTCGAGCAGGTGTGGGGACGTGCCGGCGACTTCTTCGAGTGCGGCGCGGACCGCTTCGGTGATCAGCTCCAGGCGAGTCAGGTCACGCACCGCGGCCAGGACGTGGGTGGAGTCGGTGCGCTGTGTGGTGCGCTCGCGCACCAGCCCGGCCTCTTTCAGCCGGGCCAGCGCGAGGTCCAGGAGGCGGTCAGCACGGCCGTCCTCAGCGAGACGGTCGCGGAAGTCTGCCAGCACACTGTGGTGAAAGCCGGGATCGTCCAGCTCCATGGCCATGGCGTACTTGAAGTCGATACGGCAGCGGACCGCCTCGGCGGCCTGCCGGTCCGACAGGCCGAGCAGGAACTGCAGCACACAGACGAGGGCCAGTTGAGCAGGCGAAAGCCCGGGACGTCCGTCCCTGGGGTACCAGTCCGCGAAGTCCTCGTCGCACCAGAGCCCGTCGAGGCGGTCCCTCACCCATATCGCCGTCGTGCCGCGCGGGTTGCTCGCCCGCGCCACCTGCGCGGTCAGAGGCGGGACTCGCTCACCGGAACGGGGGCGCAGGGACAACGGGCACCTCGACAGCTGCATAGGTCGGCGGAACTACCCGAGCATGCCCGTCGACCATGCTGCCGCACCGGGAAA
>NZ_JBEOWS010000670.1:0-1779 GCF_040296125.1 Streptomyces sp. NPDC002265
GGGGGTGTGGGGGGGGGGGGGGGGGGCGGGCCCCCCGCCCCGGCTCGGGTCGGGTACTACGGGTGTACGCCGGTTACGGCAGGGCGTGCACGTGCGGTCCGACCGCGTTCGACCAGGCGTTGCCCGAGGACGCGTCCCAGTTCGTCGACCAGGTCATCGCGCCGCGCAGGGCAGGGTAGGTCTTGGAGGGCTTGAAGGAACCGCAGTTGGTGAGCTTGGCCAGGCAGTCGAGGGCGTTGTTCACGATCGTCGGGGAGACGTAGCCGCTGCCCGCGCCGCTGGTGGAGGCGGGGAGGCCGAGGCCGACCTGGGACGCGTCGAGGCCGCCCTGGAGCTGGATGCAGGCGAGGGCGGTCAGGAAGTCCACCGAGCCCTGGCTGTAGACCTTGCCGTCGCAGCCCAGCATCGAACCGCTGTTGTAGTACTGCATGTTGACGACGGTCAGGATGTCCTTGATGTTCAGGGCCGTCTGGAAGTACGAGTTCGACGTCGACTGCATGTCGATGGTCTGCGGTGCCATCGTGATGACCAGCGACGCGCCCGCCTTCGCCGACAGCGACCGCAGCGCCTGGGTCATGTAGGTCGCGTTGAGGCCGTTCTCCAGGTCGATGTCGACGCCGTCGAAGCCGTACGTCTGCATCAGCGAGTACACCGAGTTGGCGAAGTTGGCCGCGGAGGCCGAGTCGCTCACCGAGATCGTGCCGTTCTGGCCGCCGATCGAGACGATGACCTTCTTGCCGGCCGCCTGCTTCGCCTTGATGTCCGCCTTGAACTGGTCGACGGTGTAGCCGCCGAGGCCCGCCGAGTCCAGGTTGAACGTCACCGCGCCGGGCGTCGTCGTCGCGTCGGCGAACGCCACCGCGATGATGTCGTACTGGTCCGGCACGCCGGAGATCTTCTGGACCGTGGCGCCGTTGTTGAAGTTCTGCCAGTAGCCGGTCACGGCGTGCTTGGGCACCGTGCCGCCACCTCCGCCACCGCCGGTCGCGGCCGTGGTGCCCGTGACGGCCGTCGACTTCGCCGACTCGCCCGCCGCGTTGGTCGCGGTGACCTGGAAGGAGTACGAGGTGGACGCGGTGAGCCCGGCCACCGTCGCCGAGGTGCCGGTCACCGCGGTGACCTTGGTGCCGTCGCGGTAGACGTTGTAGCCGGTCGCGCCGGAGACCGTGTTCCAGGCCAGCGAGACGGACGACGAGGTCGTACCGGACACCGCGAGGCCGCCCGGTGCGGCGGGGACCGTGGGGGCCGGGTCGCCGCCTCCGCCGCCGTCGGGGCCGTAGACCGAGAAGTCGTCGGCGTAATAGGCGGGCTGGCCGTACCAGCCGTGCGTCCAGACCGTCACCGAGGTGGTCGAGGCGCCGGTGGTGAAGGTCGTCGACAGCTGCGTCCAGGACGTGTTCGGGGTCCAGGTCGACACGTCCGTGGTGCCGGTGCCCGTCACGCCGAGGTAGGTGTAGGAGCCCTGCACCCACGCGCTGAGCGTGTAGGTCGAGTTGGCCTTGACCGCCACCGTCTGGCTGCACTGGGCGTAGTCCTGCCCGGCCGGGGTCGCCTTCAGCGCGGCCGCGCCGCCGTGCACCGGCGAGGAGACGGTCGTACCGCTGCCCGCGGAACAGGTCCAGTTCGTCAGGCCCGACTCGAAGCCGGCGTTCTTGGCGTTGTTGACGTCCGCGGCGGACGCCAGGCCCGCGCCGGCGAAGGTCAGGGACAGGGCCGTCGCGGCGATGGCCGCCCAGAAGCCGGTGCGTCCGGAGCGGACGCGTGCGGCGCGGGTGTGTC
>NZ_JBEOWS010000671.1:0-1779 GCF_040296125.1 Streptomyces sp. NPDC002265
GCCGCCCGGACGTCTGGGAGGCGGACGAGGACGTCTACTGGGGTCCCGAGACCACCTGGCTCGACGACCAGCGCTACACCGGTGACCGCGAGCTGGAGAACCCGCTCGGCGCGGTCCAGATGGGCCTGATCTACGTCAACCCCGAGGGCCCCAACGGCAACCCGGACCCGCTGGCCGCGGCCCGCGACATCCGCGAGACGTTCCGCCGGATGGCGATGAACGACGAGGAGACGGTCGCCCTCATCGCGGGCGGTCACACCTTCGGCAAGACCCACGGCGCGGGCCCGGCGGACAACGTCGGCGCCGACCCCGAGGCCGCCTCGATGGAGCAGCAGGGCCTGGGCTGGAAGAGCACCTTCGGCACCGGCAAGGGCGCCGACGCGATCACCAGCGGCCTGGAGGTCACCTGGACCTCCACGCCCACGCAGTGGGGCAACGGCTTCTTCGACAACCTGTTCCGCTACGAGTGGGAGCTGACCCAGAGCCCCGCCGGCGCCCACCAGTGGGTGGCGAAGGACGGTGCCGGCGCCGGTACCATCCCGCACGCCCACGACGCGTCGAAGAGCCTGGCCCCGACCATGCTGACGACCGACCTGGCGCTGCGCCTCGACCCGGCCTACGAGCAGATCTCGCGCCGCTTCCACGAGAACCCCGAGGAGTTCGCGGACGCGTTCGCCCGCGCCTGGTTCAAGCTGACCCACCGCGACATGGGCCCGCTCGCGCGCTACCTCGGCCCGGAGGTCCCCTCCGAGGTGCTGATCTGGCAGGACCCGATCCCCGCGGTCACGCACGAGCTCGTGGACGCCGACGACGTGGCCGCCCTCAAGGCCCAGGTCCTCGCCTCGGGTCTGTCGGTGTCGCAGCTGGTGTCCGCCGCGTGGGCGTCGGCCTCGTCCTTCCGCGGCAGCGACAAGCGCGGCGGCGCCAACGGCGGCCGTGTGCGTCTTCAGCCGCAGAGCGGCTGGGAGGTCAACGACCCCGACCAGCTCGCCCAGGTGCTGCGCACCCTGGAGGGCATCCGGGAGTCCTTCGACTCCGCGCAGTCCGGCGGCAAGAAGATCTCCCTCGCCGACCTGATCGTGCTCGCGGGTTCCGCGGCCGTCGAGAAGGCCGCCAAGGACGCCGGTGTCGACGTCGAGGTCGCCTTCACGCCGGGCCGTGCGGACGCCTCGCAGGACCAGACCGACGTGGAGTCGTTCGCCGCGCTGGAGCCGGCGGCCGACGGGTTCCGCAACTACCTCGGCAAGGGCAACCGCCTGCCGGCCGAGTACCTGCTGCTGGACCGGGCGAACCTGCTGACCCTGAGCGCGCCGGAGATGACGGTCCTCGTCGGCGGTCTGCGTGTGCTGGGCGCGAACCACAAGCAGTCGTCGCTCGGTGTCCTCACCGACACCCCCGGGGTGCTGACGAACGACTTCTTCACCAACCTGCTCGACCTGGACACGACGTGGAAGGCGACCTCCGAGGACGCGACCACGTTCGAGGGCCGTGACGCCTCCGGCCAGGTCAAGTGGACCGGCAGCCGCGCCGACCTGGTCTTCGGCTCCAACTCCGAGCTGCGCGCGGTCGCCGAGGTCTACGCGAGCGACGACGCGAAGGAGAAGTTCGTGAACGACTTCGCCGCCGCGTGGACCAAGGTCATGGACCTGGACCGGTTCGACCTCGTCTGACCGTCCGTCCCACCTCCCGCACCTGACAGGACGTGCCGGGCGGGGCGCGCGCGGGCGCCAGGGGCGGCGGGAGCGTGGGGGGGGCCTCCCCCCCCCGCCGCCGCGCGCC
>NZ_JBEOWS010000672.1:0-1756 GCF_040296125.1 Streptomyces sp. NPDC002265
TCCGAGTAGTCCTTCATCGCCATCGGCGGTTGTCTCGCTTCCTCCGGATCAAGCAGATCCAGTATCAGCGTGTCCACCACTCAGGGGGAGGCTCCCGGCCGACTTCGCGGACCCCGTGCCCCGCCCCGTCCTGGCATCAGGCTTGTGCGCAGATGAATGCGCGAGGCAGCGGCAACGGACCCTGCGTCCCGCGACAGACCGCAATGCCCACGCAGGACAGCAGGATGAGGGCCGCGCCCTCGCGACGGTCCTGGAGCCTGTCTGACAAATGATCACCTGATTGAGGGCGTGCACGCCGCCCGTCACGGGGTGCCCCGGGCTTGCGCGCTTGGGGGTCAGTGCGGCTCTTCCCGCCACTCAAGGCAGGTGGGCCGGCGCCCGCCGGACAGGACAAACTCCTTCACAGCCTCGCGTACAAGGTCGATCGGGACTTCTGTCGGCTCCAGGAACTCACGGGGGTAGGTGTTGAGCATGTAGGTCGCCACCGGCGCGGTGGGCGCGCCGTCCGGGATCAAAGCGCCCTCGTCACCCGTGCTGTAGCACAGGATGCCGAACTGCCCGCCTGCGCCGACCCCGACCAGGAACTCGTGGTCCGGCCAGCCCGACGACAGCCTCTGGCGGTCCAGGGAAATCAGCTGGGCCGTCGTGCGGAGCGGGTCGGCGGCGATCAACGCATCAATCATCGCTTCGATGGCATGCGCCGAATCGAGCAGCACCGGTGCACCCCGGTGCTGCTCGGTGAACCATGCCTCTGTGCCCCGCAGCATCCCGCTCTCCCCGCCGTCCCCCGTGGCCCGCGTGCCATGTCTCGAGCAACGCAGGCTACCGCCGCGCAGGGAACCCGGTCGCGGTGACCGCCCTCATGATTGATCTTGTGGCAGGTCGAGGCGAGTTGACGGACGCGGCGTGAGAGCGGATAGAGCTCTTGCTGCCCAGGGTGGACGGGCGTGGTTGTCCGTGGCGTGATCACCGGCAGGTGGTCAACGCCTTGTTTTGGCGGCTGCGGACCGGAGCCCCGTGGCGCGATCTCCCGGAGATGTACGGGCCGTGGCGGACCGTCTATGAGCGGTTCGCCCGCTGGGAGGCGGACGGCACCTTCGCGAACCTGCTGGAGCACGTCCAGGTCCGCGAGGGCGCAGCGGGCCAGGTGGAGTGGACCGTCACCGTCGACTCCACGGTCAACCGGGCCCGCCGACACGCCGCTGGCGACGCGCAGCAGATGCTGTACCGGCAGCGCCAGGCCGCCGAGCACGTCAAGGTGCCACAGGCCCAGTCCGTTCACCAGGCGTGCCTCAGCTGACCGCCTGCTTCACGAGCGCACTGATCCGCGCCTCCACCTCGGCCGTCACGTCGGTCAGGGCGAAACCGGCCGCCCACATCGTGCCCTCGTCCAGCTTCGCCTGGTCGCTGAACCCGAGCGTCGCGTAGCGCGCCTTGAACTTCTCCGCGCTCTGGAAGAAGCACATGACCTTGCCGTCCAGCGCGTAGGCGGGCATCCCGTACCAGAGCTTCGGCGCGAGGGTTGGGGCGCTGGCTGTGATGACGGCGTGGACGCGCTCAGCCATGATCCGGTCCGAGTCCTGCATCTCGGCGATCTTCGCGAGCACGTCCCGCTTCTCCTCCGCCGCCTTGTCCGCGCGCGAGCTGCGGCGCGCTGCCGTCTTCAGCTCTTGGGCGTGGTCCTTCATCGCGGCCCGCTCCTCGGCCGTGAATCCCTCGTGCGTGCTGCTTTCGGTGCTGCTCATGGCGGATCTCC
>NZ_JBEOWS010000673.1:0-1735 GCF_040296125.1 Streptomyces sp. NPDC002265
CCCGCCCACAACCTGACATCAGCAAGGTCCCCACCCATAACCACACCAACGACCAAACTGGCCAGCAGTCACGGCAAGGACCGTTGCAGTACTAGACGCCGTTTCTTATGGCTCTGGTGAGGGCTGGGCGGCCTCAGGGAAGCCCAGTTCATCCAGCAGTGCGTCGAACAGCTCCTCCACAAAGGTCTCCTGTGCACGCAGCAGTTCCTCGATCCGGGACTGCTGTACCGCGGACTGGAAGCCCGCTCCTGAAGCCCATGCGAGAGCGCCTTCGGCGTCGGCTGGTACCTCCGCATCGAGTTCTGCGCGCTTACGTCTGAAGGCCTCTTCGAACTCCGGGGTGGTGATCCACAAGCTCACGTCGTCCACCTCCTCGGGTTCCTCGAGGAGGAGGGCCGCGGCGTTGTCCAGCTCGAGCCATGCCTGCCAACGTTGTCCGTCGGTACCCAGGCCGGTCACGAGAGCGACGCTGCTGTCGGAGACGTCGGCGACGCAAGCCGGCATACCAGTCCATTCGACCAAGGTGAACAGGTACTCGTCCTCCCAGATGCCCTGTTCCAGCTGCAGGGTCTGCCAGCCGCCTGGTCGCGGCGACCACTCATGCACATCGTCCCTCAGCCCGGGATCGGTGCTGGCGAACACGGGTGCTTCCAGCAGCGGGCGCTCGCTGCGTGCAAAGACGAGATGGCCGGAAAAGCCCATGGAACCTCCTTGTCGAATACCAGCGCACCCTATGGGCCGTCACTGACACCATCAGTGTTGGCCGCCCCTGCTCCTTGACCGGCTGGCTCACCGGACCAGTCGGCGGTAGGCGATGAGGGCTGCGGCGATGCCGACGAAGGCGAGGAAGTGCTCGGCCTTGCGTTCGTAGCGGCGGTGCAGGCGGCGGCATCCGGCCAGCCAGGACACCGTCCGTTCGACGACCCAGCGGTGTCGACCGAGCCGGGTGGACGACTCGATGCCCTTGCGGGCGATCCGGTGACGGATGCGACGCTCACGAAGCCATTTCCGCAGGTGGTCGTAGTCGTAGCCCTTGTCGGCATGGAGCTTGGCCGGACGTCGACGGCGAGGTCCGCGGCGGGAACGGATGGGCGGGATCCCACGCACGAGCGGCTGCAGGCCGAGACTGTCGTGCATGTTGGCTCCGGAGATACCCAGGGACAGCGGAAGACCGTTCCGGTCGGTGATGAGGTGGATTTTCGATCCCGGCTTGCCGCGATCGGTCGGATTTGGTCCGGTCAGTGGCCCCCTTTTGCCGCCCGGAGGCTGACGGAGTCGATCGCGCACCGCGACCAGTCCAGCTCGCCTCTGGCGCCGAGTTCGTCGAGAAGGACGCGGTGGAGCCTGGCCCACACCCGGTCCCGGCTCCACTGGACGAAGCGCCGGTAGACCGTGGGCCAGGCCGGCCCGAACACGGGTGGCAGCTGCCGCCAGGTGCAGCCCGAGGTGGCCACGAAAACGATCGCCGCCAGGCATTCACGGTCACCGATCCGCCGCCGCCCGCCGCCCTGCGGACGTATGACCTCCGTCGGCGGGACCACCCGCCGGAACAACACCCACAACTCGTCCGGAACCAACCGCTCAACCAGATCCGTCATGCACTGCTCAACGAACGATCACGCCATAAGAAACGGCGTCTTAGAGGGCATTTAGAGATGGCCTGTGTTGGTAAGTGACCTTCGCGGCCGTCGCACTTGGGGTGTTTATCCTATACGCACACCCTCGCGTTCATCGA
>NZ_JBEOWS010000674.1:0-1726 GCF_040296125.1 Streptomyces sp. NPDC002265
AACGCCGACGCCGCGACCAGCAAGGCGGCGCCGCCGCGTCGGGCGCGAGGCGGAGGTGAGCCGCCGCATCCGCCGGGGCTCCCGGGTGCTCCGGGCGCGCGGCCGGGCGGTACGCCGCCTCCCGCGCCGGCCGGTCCGGGTGCGGGCGGTTATGTGCCCACGCAGCTGGTGTCGGCGCTCGGGCCCGACGGACCCCAGGGGCCCGGGGTGCCGCAGCCTCCGGGGCCTCCTGGGGCGCCGGCCGCCCCGAACCCGCCCGGCGCGCCGGGCGTGCCCGGTGGTACGCCTCCGGGCGGTGGCGGGGCTCCTCACGCCGCGACGATGCTGGCCGATCCCGGCCGGCCGGGCGCGGGTGTTCCGGGCGCGCCGCAGCCTCCGGGTGTGCCCGGTGCGCCGTTCGCGCCGAACCCGCCGGGTGCTCCCGGCGGTCCGGCCTCCGCCGGGGGGCCGCAGGGTGCGGTGCACCATGCGGAGACCGTGCTGGCGGCGCCCCCGGTGGGTGCCCCCGCCGCGTACCCGCCGCCGCCTGCCCCCGGTGTGCCCGGCGCGCCCGCGGGGGTTCCGCAGCCGATGCCGCCCGGCCCGGTCCCGCCGGGCGCCGTGCCGCCCGGTGCGGTGCCGTCGGGTCCGCCGGTGCCGCCGCCCGGCGCCCAGCCGACGGTCGGTCCCGGCTATCAGGCCGTGTTGCGCTACCGCGCGCACGACGGTTCCGAGCAGCAGCTGATCCGGCGTTCGGCGCCGGGCACCCCGCACCCGGAGTGGCAGATCTTCCACGAGCTGCGCGGTATGAACGTGCCGCCGGGGCAGGTGCTGGAGCTGCACACCGAGCTGGAGTCGTGCGAGCTGCCGGGTGCGTACTGCGCGCGGATGATCCGGGAGCAGTGGCCGCAGGCGAGGATCGCGAGCATCGCGCCGTACGGCACGGATCATGCGAGCCGGCAGCAGGGCATGCAGCAACTGCTGGCGCATCAGGGAGAGTTGCACCAGGTCGCGGACGGTCCGGCGCGTCCGGCGCCGGTGCGGGCGCCGTTGCCGCCGGTGCAGCCCACGCCGCCGATCGCGCCGGAGGGCATCGCGCAGGAGCTGGCGGCGGCGTTCGGGCCGGGCGTGTTCCGGTTCGAGCAGGCCGCGGTGTCCCGGCAGGGTGTGCCGCCGGTCGTGGCGCACACGCTGGTGGTGGCGGGTCTGCCTGCGGACATGGGCCCGTTCTTCTGGGCGCAGGCCCAGCCGGGACGGCCGGTGCCGACCCTGGCGGAGCTGGCGCAGGAGCGCGGGGTGCGGCCGGCGCCCGACGCGGGCTCGTACCTGGTGATGGGCAGCGACTTCGGCAAGGCGATCTGTGTGCAGTACGGCACGGCGAACATCGTCGCGGTGCCGGTGGAGGCGGGGCCGGGCGGCGCGTCGGTGCCGCCGCAGTTCGTCAACACCGGGCTGCCGGAGTTCGCGCGCTGTCTGGCGCTGCTCGGCCGGATGTGGCGGCTGCGTTTCGGTCTGAACCAGGAACAGGCGGGCCGCTGGACGGTCGACTTCCAGAGCCAGCTGGCCTCGCTGGACCCGGCGGCGCTGGGTTCGCCGGAGAGCTGGTGGTCGGTGCTGCTGGAGCAGATGTGGGACGGGCTGCTCTGACGGGGGCGGACGTCGGCTGAAGCGTGGCAGGGGGTGGGGCCCGGGGGGGGGCCCGGGGCCCCCCCCATTTTTCGTGGCGGTTTATTGGGGCCGCGGCGGC
>NZ_JBEOWS010000675.1:0-1715 GCF_040296125.1 Streptomyces sp. NPDC002265
CCACGACATCAAGGCCGCGCGAACCCACGGCATCATCGACGCCCTGGAGGAAGCCGGCGTGGAGTGCTGGGCCGACAAGGGTTACCGGGGCGCCGGCGGCACCATACGGCTGCCCTATTGGGGTCGCTGGGAGATGCTTTCCGCAGGTCAGCAGGCTGTCAACCGCTCGCATGCGAGGATCCGTGCGCTCGTCGAGCAGGCCATGGCCACTCTCAAGACCTGGCGACTCCTGCGCAAGCTGCGATGTTCCACGACTCGCATCACCAGCCTGGTTCAGGCCGTCCTCACCCTGCATCTGACCTGCTCAAACTGAGGTTGGAAACAGCTCAGTGGCAGTAGAGGCGGTTGCTGGCGGTCCTTCATCCGTACGCGGCGTTTCGGCAATCAGTTTGGATGGCTGTGCCTAAAAGCGCTCCGCAGTGAACGCGCGCTTGCCGGCCGCGGTCCCCATCGTGGCCGATGGGGCGCCGGTGGAGTGGGGACCTGCATCAGTGCGGCGTGTCGCGGTTTCCCACGAAATCCGGTGGAGTCTCAGCGGCCGGAAGTGGTTGGGTCCTGCTCAATGCTTCGCTGACACGGCCCGGCACAGTGCGAGGCGCAAGGTCCGAATCGCAGGCGCGGTCTAGCCCCCGTGTCGTCGAGTGATGGAGGTGATCGCGGTGGCTGGTTATGGGGCGCTTTCCGACGTGTACGAGTGGCTGATCGGGGACGACAGGTTGACCCCCGCCAAGGCAGCTGCGGTTTACTACAGCGATGTCGTGGACTCTCTGCCGCCCAACGCGCGCGTCCTCGACTGCGCGTGTGGAACCGGCCAGCTCGCCATCGGTCTCGCGAGTCTTGGCCTTGACGTGGTCGCCGCAGACGCCAGCGATGGGATGGTTCGCCGGACCAAGAAGGTCGCCAGCGAGCGGGGTGTCTCGCTTCGAGCCCTCCGCGCGAGCTGGGACGAGCTGCCCGACCACCTGGAGGACTCCACGTTCGATCTGGTGTTCTGCGTCGGCAACTCGCTCGGGCACGCCGAGGGCGCAGCCGGGCGCCTGACCGCACTGGAAGCGATGTCGCGGCTGCTGAATCCGGGCGGACGCCTCGTGCTCACGTCACGCAACTGGGAGCTCGTGCGCTCCGCCGGCTCACGGGTAGACGTCCGCGATCGACTCATCCGCCGCAACGACCGCGATGCGGTCGTCAGCTACTACTGGCAGATCGAGCAGCGCTGGGAGCAGGAACACTTCCTCGAGATCCTGGTCGCCCAGATCGAGCCGGATGGGGCAGTGCGAGCCTGCTCGGAGCGGTTGTCCATCTGGCCCTACCGGTACGAGGACCTCGTGGCGCAGTTGCGGAGCGTCGGGCTCATGGTGCAGTCCACCACCTTCGACCCCGAGAGCGATGGATACCTGGTGGTCGCCAGCCGCGACCAGGCGCGAGGCACGTCTGAGCCGGCGCGCTGATCCGCTTTTCGTCGTTGTCGTTGCCGACCTGCCGGCTCGCGACCGCCTGCAGCGGGTTCTTCGCAAAGTGTTCAGCGCTTGAAGCGGTTGCTGCGGGTGCGGTTCTCGCCGCGCTGGCTCCCGACCTGCGGACCGCGGCCTGCACCGCTTCCACCGAGGCATTCGTGATCGGGGACGGCACGCTGCTGCCGATCGACCGAATCGCGGCCGACCGGCCCTTCTACTCTGGGAAACATAACAAGCACGGCATGAACGTGCAGATCATCA
>NZ_JBEOWS010000676.1:0-1712 GCF_040296125.1 Streptomyces sp. NPDC002265
TCCATCGTGATGTCGATGGTCGCGGTGGAGGCGGCCGGGTTGCGGCCGTCCAGGTGCAGGCTGCCGGCGAAGTTGTTGAACTTGCCCTTGACGTTCGTGACCATGGCATGCCGCGCGACGAAGCCGAACGTGGAGTGCGCGGGGTCGATGGTGTACGCGCCGCCGACTCCGGCGGTGTGCGAGTTCGCGTCAACGGTGGCGGTGGCGGTGTTCGCGGCGCTGGTCTTACGTCCGAAGAGGCCCATGATCTGTCTGCTCCCAGAAAGGTCACTCGGGCCGCGCAGCGACCCGCTTTCATTGAATGTTCAACTAGAACTCCATCGCGCCCCGACCCATTCCCACGCCAGTCGCCCCGGCCCCCAGGCAGGCTGCTGTGATCGCGCACCACCGCAGCTCCGGCGGATCAGGATGCCGCCCCCGCGAACGTCGAGTAGCTCACCGGCGATCCCGGTAGAAGACTGGGCACACGTTGCGACGGCGGAAGGGCACGCCCCATGAACGGCAGCGACAGCGGGACACGCGGCAACAGCGAGTACGGCAGGAAGCCGTTCAAGCGGTCGAAGAGCCACTTCGCGGATCGGATCACCGCGGACGGCCGGGACGGTTGGCCCGTCGAGGCGAACCGTTACCGGCTGGTGGTCAGCCGTGCCTGTCCATGGGCGAGCCGGGCGCTGGTCTCCAGACGTCTGCTCGGCCTGGAGGACGCTCTGTCCTTGGCGGTCACCGACCCGATCCAGGACGACCGGAGCTGGCGGTTCACCCTCGACCCGGATGGTCTTGACCCTGTCCTCGGAATCCGTTTCCTGAGCGAAGCCTATGAAAAGCGGGAGCCCGGCTACTCGGGAGGGGTGAGCGTGCCGGCAGTCGTGGACGTGCCCAGCGGGCAGCTTGTGACAAATGACTACCAGCAGATCACTCTCGATCTCGCGACCGAGTGGACAGCGCTGCACCGGCCGGGCGCACCCGATCTCTACCCGCACGCTCACCGCGATGAGATCGACGAGGTCATCGCCGGCGTCTACGAGGACGTCAACAACGGGGTCTACCGCGCGGGCTTCGCCATCGGCCAGGAGGAATACCGGGCCGCCTGCGCGGGAGTGTTCCGCCGCCTGGACCTGCTGACACCCCGACTGGAACGACAGCGCTATCTGGTCGGGGACACCATCACGGAGGCGGACATCCGGCTGTTCACCACACTCGTACGCTTCGACGCCGTCTATCACGGCCACTTCAAGTGCAATCTCCGGAAACTGTCAGAGATGCCGACACTGTGGGCCTACACCCGCGATCTGTTCCAGACGCCCGGCTTCGGTGATACCGTCAATTTTGATCATATAAAACGCCATTATTACCAAGTCCATGTCGGCATCAACCCGAGCGGCATCGTGCCGCTGGGCCCTGATCTGTCCGAATGGCTCATGCCGCATCACAGACAGGAGCTGGGCGGCCGCCCGTTCGGCGACGGAACACCTCCGAAGCCGGTACGCGCCGACGAGGAGGTGCCTCTTCCCGGCAGGCCCTGACCGTGCGGACCTGCCGTTCGCACGCCGACCGACGGCTCCTCGCAAGCTCACGGACGAACGCGCCCCTGAATGGCTCATCACCGCACCGACAGGCACCGTTCCTAAACAGTGTCCAGGAGTGAGCTTTGTACTCACATCCCGGAACTGCGCGCATCCCGAACGGTTTTGGATGCACTGGTCCCCCGCGTT
>NZ_JBEOWS010000677.1:0-1707 GCF_040296125.1 Streptomyces sp. NPDC002265
GCCAGGGCCGGCCGGCCCTGGCCGGCCACCGGTTCCGTCAACGCCGTATGCCGGCACGCCGGCCCGAACCACGCCGACCCGCGCGACGAAAAGCCGGGACAGCATGCCCACGCTGCCGCACATCGAGAACTCCGTCCGGCCCGGTGGGGCCTTCGCATCTCGCCACCCCACGGCACCGCGATCCGGCTGCCGCACCGCTCCCCCATCCGCACCGCTCCCCCGTCTCCCAGGGGAGCTCGAGCGCACCCGTGGCGGGGCGGCAGACGCCCAAGGCGCCAAGCAGCACCTCCTTTACTTCGTGGCGCCGACCGCGGAGTAACGGGGGGAAGGGCCACGGAAGCCGACTCCCTCCGCGGCGACGATCGCAAATCTAGATACTTTCTGCCAGAAAGGCACTGAAGCATGACGACGGTACTTGATCGCTATTTCGAGATCGTGAACTCGGCCGACAACGGCCACTCCGCCCTGGAAGGCCTTCGCGACATCTTCGCGGAGAACGTGCTGCTGATGCACAGCGGGGAAATGGTCCAGGGCCGGGATATGGCCGTCGACTTCCACCGGGGTCAGGCGGCCAAGTGGAAGGAGTCCAAGCACCATTGGACGGCTTCCGTGGAGGGCGATGGATCGATCGTCGGCAAGTGGAGCCAGGCCGGGTTGGACCTGCGGGAAAACGGGTGCTCCGGAAGCGGCAACGTCTCCGTCTCCCTGGACTCGAACGGGCTGATCTCCCGGCTCCACCTGTCTCTGACCGGCGGGTCGGACCGCGCCCGGGTGCTCATAGCCAAGCATCTGGAGGTCTGGATGATCCAGGATGCGGCCGAGCGGGCCAAGGCGATGGAGCACATCTACACAGAGGACATCAAGGTCATGGAGCCTGAGGACGTCTTCGCGGGCCGACACGTCATCAATGACTACATCAGCGTCGTGCAGCGCCAGGCTCCGCCCCTGAGCGGCCGGGTCGTGAGCCACTTCCAGAACAAGGAATTCATCCACTGGAGCTGGGATTTCGGATTCCCGGGGAACAGGAGGGCGCTGGGATCTGAGGTCCTCCACCTCAATGGAGATCTGATTGAGAAGATCGTCATATTCAGCGCACACAGCGATGTTTTCACCGATGGCACGCGGTAGAACTCGCAAATTTCCTGACGTGTCCGTAGGACTCGAGTAGAGCGGGTTGGATCGATCCGCTGCTCTTGTTCTTCAATCCGGCCTCCGACCGTACTCTTCCCCTCCTTCCTCCGGCCCGCACGTTTCGTGACCGCGGCGGCAGTGCGGCGGTTGGCGTGGACGCCGTCGCTCTTACGATTCCGGGGAAATCGGCTTCCTGCCCGCGGACCCCATGACGGATGCAACGGTGGCGGAGGTGTTGCGTGCCACCGGTCATGGCGTGCGGCCGGGTCTGACCGCAAAAGCGGAGGCAGAGCTCTGCACCGGAGCGCGGATCGAGCCGGGCATCGGGGACACGTTGGCCGCGGCGCGTGACTGACGACCGGATCCGGTCGTCTCCCGACATTTCGACTTCGTCGGCCCGTTGGCCGCAGCGATCCTCGACGTAGCAGCTGCCTCACCGACCTACGGGCCCGCCTGCGGCCGGCGGGCGTGGAGTCCTCCCGCGGCTCGCCTCCGCGGCAGGTGGCCGGGGGGGGGGGGGGCGGGGGGCCCCCCCCCCCCGGGGGGGGCGGGGACGCGCGGCGGCCCCGGGCCGCG
>NZ_JBEOWS010000678.1:0-1696 GCF_040296125.1 Streptomyces sp. NPDC002265
GTTCTGTCGGTCCAGGCGGAGGGCACTTTCTACGTGCAGGGTATCGGGTTGCGTCCCAAGGTCCATGTCAGTGCCGATGGTTCGGGGGTGGTCGGTCATGCCGGGGCACGGCTGCTGACGGACCTCGCCGATACCACCGGGCTGACCGCCGCGTACTCCACCGCGCTCAGAGCGCTTCGGCCGCGCGGGACCGGACATGATCCGGGACGGATCGCTACCGACCTGGCGGTGATGCTCGCCGACGGCGGCGAGGCCATCGCGGACCTTGCCGTACTGCGGGACCAGGCAGAAGTCTTCGGCTCCATCGCCTCGACACCGACGGCCTGGCGGCTGCTCGCCGACGTCGACGAGACTGCCCTCGTCTCGCTGGCTTCTGCCCGCGCTCAGGCCCGGGAAGTCGCCTGGCTGCAGGCCGCCGAGCACGGTGAGGGCATCCCCGCAGCCCGGGCCGCAGGGCGCATGCTGCCCGGTCTGGTCCTGGACCTCGACGCCACGCTGATCACCTGCCACTCCGAGAAAGCGCAGGCCGCACCCACCTATAAGGGCGGCTTCGGCTTCCACCCGCTGCTGTGCTTCCTGGCCAACACCGGTGAGGCACTGTCCGGCCGGCTGCGGCCCGGGAACGCCGGCGCCAACACCGCGAGCGACCACATCACCGTGCTCGATCAGGCACTCGCCCAGATTCCTGACGCCCACCGGCACGGCACCGACATCCTCATCCGCACCGACAGCGCCGGATCCGCGAAAGCCTTCCTCGCCCACGTCCGCGACCTGCAGAAACGAGGAATCCACACCTCCTTCTCGGTCGGATACGCCGTCACCGAACCGCTCCGCCGCGCCATTCGGGCCATGCCCGACCGCCTCTGGTATCCCGCCCTGAACCAGGACGGAACGCTGCGTGAGGGCGCCGAGGTCGCCGAGCTGACCGGCATGATCGATCTGGACGGCTATCCGAACGGCACCCGCATCATCGTGCGCCGCGAACGTCCGCACCCCGGAGCCCAACTGTCCCTGTTCGACCAGGACGAAGGCCAGCGTCATCAGGTGTTCCTCACCGACACCCCCTACTCCGGCGGCGGCTCCGCACAGTTCTTGGAAGTCCGCCACCGCGGGCATGCCACCGTCGAAGACCACATCCGGTGCGGCAAGACCACCGGCTTCGGCCGCTTCCCCTCCCGCGACTTCCACATCAACTCCGCCTGGCTCGAACTCAGCCTCACGGCGATCGACCTGCTGGCCTGGATGCGCGTCCTGCTGCTGGACGGCGAACTCGCGGCTGCCGAGCCGAAGAAGCTCCGTTACCGGCTGCTGCACGTCGCCGCACGCCTCACCCACGGCGGCCGCCGTCTGCACTTGCGGATATCAGCCACCTGGCCCTGGAGACACGAACTCGCCACGGCCTTCCGTCGCCTCGCCACGCTGCCCCGACCGGCCGGCTGACCGGCAACATCACCTGACCGCCCACGACTCGAAGGACCTGGAGAACCCGACCACCGCGCCGGGCCCCCACCATGCCCGAGCACTGAAATCGCATCGCCCACCCGACAGCTGTCGATCAGCGACGTCTCATGACCCCAACCGAAACGGCGAGGTTAAGGCCGCGCAGCTCACCGAGGAGCAGTGGCGGGAACGCTGGGAGGCGTCGCGCTGGTTCCTCGCCGCTGACGGGGAGTCCGGCAAGCGATGGGGAAACGAG
>NZ_JBEOWS010000679.1:0-1687 GCF_040296125.1 Streptomyces sp. NPDC002265
GGAGCGAGCAACTCCCACTCCAGATCGGTGAGTTCATGGCGACGTATCACCCCACCATGATCCACTATCCGATGATCTTTGAAGACGGACCCTAGAACGCTAACTTGCAAAAAACAATTTTGCTCCCAGTCGCGAACCATCATCCTCGGCTCGACCACCGTCACGGCCGCGGCCTCCGCCACACCGGAAACGTCGGCGTTGTCCGGCGAGCAGGTGCCGGCCGGCTTCAGCGAGCGCAAGACCCACGTCGCCGGGACCGGCGTCGACCACGTGATCGGCGGCCACGGCCCGACGCTGGCCCTGATCCACGGCTACCCGCAGACCTGGTACGAGTGGCACGCCATCATGCCCGCGCTCGCCGCGCGCTACACCGTCATCGCGCCCGACCTGCCCGGCGCCGGCCGCAGCGAGAATGCGGACCATCGAGACGCCGAGGGCCAGGTCACCGGGGAATGAAGTCGATCTCTGATTGTTGAAACCTATATGAAAAAGATCGGGTTCCTGTCCTTCGGACACTGGGCACCGTCACCGCACTCGCAGACGCGTTCCGCGGCGGACTCCCTGCTCCAGGCGATCGACCTCGCGGTCGCCGCGGAGGAACTGGGTGCCGACGGCGCCTACTTCCGGGTCCACCACTTCGCCCGGCAGTACGCCTCACCGTTCCCGCTGCTCGCGGCCGTCGGCGCGCGCACCAGCCGGATCGAGATCGGCACCGGCGTGATCGACATGCGCTACGAGAATCCCCTGTACATGGCCGAGGACGCGGGCGCGGCCGACCTGATCTCCGGCGGCCGGCTGCAACTCGGCCTCAGCCGGGGGTCTCCGGAGCAGGTCGTCGACGGCTGGCGGCACTTCGGCCACCTGCCCGAGGAAGGCCAGACCGCCGCCGACATGGCACGGGCGCGCACCGAGCGGCTGCTCGAGGTCCTCAGAGGCAAGGGCTTCGCAGAGCCCGAACCCCATCCGATGTTCGCCAACCCGCCGGGCCTGCTGCGCATTGAACCGCACTCCGAGGGGCTGCGCGAGCGCATCTGGTGGGGATCAGGCTCGAACGCCACCGCGGTCTGGGCCGCCCGGCTCGGAATGAACCTGCAGAGCTCCACCCTCAAGGACGACGAGAGCGGCGAGCCGCTCCATGTCCAGCAACGCAAGCAGATCGATGCCTATCGCGAGGCGTGGCGGGCCGAGGGCCACACGCGCGAGCCGCGGGTGTCGGTCAGCCGCAGCATCTTCGCGCTCACCGACGACCGGGACCGCACGTACTTCGGCCGGGAACGCAGCTCCAAGGACCAGATCGGCTACATCGACGCCGACACACGCAGCATCTTCGGACGCTCCTACGCGGCCGAACCCGACGTCCTCGTCGAGCAGCTCGCCGAGGACGAGGCCGTCACCGCCGCCGACACGCTGCTGCTCACCGTGCCCAACCAGCTTGGAGTCGACTACAACGCCCACGTGATCGACAGCATCCTCACCCACGTCGCCCCATCGCTCGGCTGGCGGTGACAGCGGCCTTCACGAGGTGCCCGGAAACGGCCGGCTTCGCCCCGAGGGGGGAGTCGGCCGGCAGGTCGCTGTACGCAGTCATCAGGGTGGTTCGTCCCTCGGCTCGGACCGGCTGAGACCGGCCCGGTAGCCGTAGTGAGAGCGATGTCGCTGGCCCGGCGGTCCGTGGGTGTCCACGGAC
>NZ_JBEOWS010000680.1:0-1674 GCF_040296125.1 Streptomyces sp. NPDC002265
ACACCTTCACCAGCGACGGCACCGACATGACGGCGGCCAAGGTGTGGACCAGCACGGGCTCGTTCAGCTGGTCCGCCAGCAAGCTGACCTCGGGCTCGGTCACCCAGCCGCCGAGCACCCGGTCGAGGGCCTCGCGGAACAGCCGGGCCCCCACCACGTGCAGCTCCGGCAGCCCCTGGGCCCCGCTGGAGAAGAGGATCTTGCCGAAGGGGGCCAGCTCCAGGATCTCCGCGAGGACGGTCGCGGCGCGCGCCCCGGTGCGCAGGAGCGCGGCGCCCGAGTCGGCGTACACATGCGGGAAGACACCGGCGAGGTGGGCGGCGTGCCGGTGGTACGGGTAGCCGTGCAGCAGGACCAGGTCCGTGCCCATGCCCGCGGTCGCCCGTACGAAGTCCGTGAGCAGCACCGGGTCCGTACGGTCGATGCGCGGCCCCGGCGGGCCGAGCCCGGCGTGCAGTTGCAGGGGCAGTCCGGAGGCGACCGCGATCCACAGCGCGTGGCGCAGCAGCACCGGGTCGGTCAGCTCCCCGCCCACCCGGCGTCGGGCCAGCCAGCGGCCGGCCGCGCCGCGCACCTCGCCCGGTCCGGGCGGTTCGGGGGCGAGGGCCAGGCCGTGCCGGACACCCGCGACCGAGGTGAAGGCGACGGCCTGCGCGGCGGCGCCGTGCACCGCCTCGGCGAGGTTGGCGAGGAAGGCCTCCACGGTGCCCGAGGTGTCGGCGACCTGTTCGGCGAGGAGTTCCAGACGCACGATCTCGTGCGCGTTCGCGTCCCCGGCGGAGGCCATCTCCGGCGGGCCGGTCAGGTCGCCGGGCAGCCCGGTGTCGACGAGGTACGTCGTGATGCCGCTGCCGCGCAGCAGCCGGCGGCCCGTCTCCGGTACGCCGAGTTCACGACGCCGGGCGAGATAGCGGGCGGGCGGGCAGTGCGGTTCCAGGCCGAGCAGCGGGGGACACCAGCGGCGTACCGCGAATCCGGTCTGGGTGTCGAAGAGGGTGGTGCCCGGCGCGGGCGGGCCCTCGGTACGGGCCAGCTGGGCCTCGAAGGTGCCGAGGCCCAGCTCCGTTCTCAGCACGCCGTGGCAGTACTGGTCCACGAGGGACGGCGTTTCGATCATCCGGGCTCCCCGCGGCTGGACCGTGTCCCGGGGCCGCTTCCGCCGCGGCCCCTACGCTCCTAACGGGTGAAACCGGCCTCAGGTGTTGGTCCCGCACACCCCGTGCGAAACGTCCGCCGCCCGCGGGCCCGTCCGACGGGTCAGCCGTTGCTCGGGCCGCCGAGCTGGATGCCGGCCATCCGCGTCCATTCGTACGGTCCGGTCTTCACCTTCGCGGCGAACTCGCCGTCGAAGGCCTCGTGCACCGTGATCCCGGACTTCTCCACGGCCTTCTCCGCGATCGCGCAGGAGGGCGCCACCAGGTCGCCCCAGCCGCCGTCCTCGCCGACGAGCACGATCCTCGCGCCGCGCTCCCCGATGTACGCCACCTGGCCCTCGGCGCCGCCGTGCTCCTTGGAGAAGGCGGTGATCCGCTTGGCGAGCTTGGCCGCGGTGCGCTCGGCCTTCGCGGCCTGCTTGGCGTCGGTGCCCTCGTCAACCTGCTTCGTTTCTGCCATGGCCAGGATGCTACCGACGGGTAGATCAAACGGCGACGGGCGGGGTGCGTGGCTTTGACC
>NZ_JBEOWS010000681.1:0-1646 GCF_040296125.1 Streptomyces sp. NPDC002265
ACCGGTCGCCACTCCTCCGGCCAGGAGGAGGGCGACGGCCGTCACCATGCCCGCCCGCTTGGAGAACCGGCGGTCGGAGGGAGTCTTGCTGCGGTCGGAAGTCATTGCTGTCCCTTTCTGGTGCGGCATGCAAGTGCCGCGTTCGGGAAGCGCCCGTTCGGCGGCCCCCAAGGTCAATGCGACGTAGAGGTCCCGGCGTCCGCGGCTGACTCCGTCCCTGGACAGGGGGCCACGTCGGCAGGTTCGCAACGTGCCGGGCCGAACAGACTCTACAGATACTGGAACGCTCGGTCAACGTGAATGGAGTGGCGATCACCGATCGGCTGCCCCACGCCACGGCGACAGCGACGACGCCCTCACCAGTGGAATGGTGCGTCCTCCGACACAGAAGGGGGTCTCGACGCAGGCCGGGACATCAGGCCACATCCTCACTTTCTGAGACTCTCATTCCATAATCTCCGACGTTCCGGAGAGCGCTGATCTTCATCGGCGTTGCCCAGGTGATGGTCTTCCTGGACGCGGCGATCATGAACACCGCTCTGCCGTCTGCGCCCTACGGCCTGGGCTTCTCTGACGGCGGCCGACAGCGGGTCATCACCGCCTACGGCCTCGCCTGTCGGCGAACTGCTCGTCCTCGGCGGACGACTGGCGGACCTACGGGGCGCAAGAAGATCTCCGGCATCGGCCTTGTCGGGTTCGCGGTGGCCTCGGCCGTCAGCGGGCTGTCGGCTCGTTCGCGTCGGTGAACTCCAGTGAGATCAGCGCGAGTGCGGCGGGGCGAGCAGCGCGCCGAAAGCGCCCCAGAGCGCGTGTGCCGTCAGCAGCGTGGGGAGGTTGGGCGACCAAGGCGCTCGGCATCTACGGAGCCATCGCCACGGCCGGCGGCGGCGCCGACCTGCTGTTCGGCGGCATCCTGGGCAGTACGTCAACTGGCGCTGGGGCTTCTGCATCAACCTGCCGATCGCCGCGATCGGTATCGTCGGCGGCCTGAAACTGGTGGGGGCCGACAGCCGGCAGACCCGCCGTGGGCGCCTGGACCTGCCCGGAGCCGTTCTGGCCACCGGCGGCATCGTCGCCCTGGTCTTCGGCTTCGTCGAGGCAAAGGACGACGGCTGGGGCTCGACGATGACCATCGGCATGTTCGTCCTGTCCGTGGGTGCTGCCGGCGTCCTTCGTCCCGCTCGAGTCGAGGGCGAAGTCGCCGCTGCTGCCGCTGCGCGTCCTGACCGAGCGGAACCGGGCCGGGGCCTACCTGTCCCTGGGCCTGTCCCTGATCGCCATGTTCGGCATGCTCGTCTTCCTGAGCTCCTACTTCCAGTTGGTCAAGGGCTACTCGCCCGTGATGAGCGGGCCGGCCTTCATCCCCATGGCGGTCCTGCAGGCGATCGGCTCCCCCAGACCGGCGCCCGCCTCTTCCACCGCGTGCGCCCCGGCGTGCTGATGAGCACCGGATTGGCTGTTTCCGGCATCGGCGTGCTGATGCTCTCGCTGCTCGACGCCGATTCGTCCTTCGCCTTCATCGCGGCCGGTGAGATGGTGGTGGGCGTCGGCGTCGGCACCGCGTTCATGCCTGCCTTCGGGTCCATCCCGGGCAAGGCCGACTTCGAGCTGCACGTCGCCGCCCAGGAGTGCTACGAGGCCGCCGC
>NZ_JBEOWS010000682.1:0-1644 GCF_040296125.1 Streptomyces sp. NPDC002265
TGACTCTGACGCGTAAATAACAGCAGGTGGGGGCTCTTTCGGGCAGGGGTGTCGGCCCGGTCGGGTCTGTCCGCCGGGCCCCTTCCCCCCTGTTCACCCGGCGGCCTCCATCGGGTCGAGGGTGACGCGGTATCCGAGATCGTTCAGTCGGGATACGGCTCGGCGTGCGGCTCGTTCGGGGTCCCGCCGGGTGAAGTAGTCGCCGCCGAGATCGTGGTAGGGCACGTTGTCGCTGAGCATGTGCCAGACCGCGATGATGATCGAGTGCTCGACGGCGACCAGTGCCTTGATCGGGCCACGGCGGGCGGTCAACCGTTTGTAGCGTGCCTGCAGGAAGGAGCCCTTGGTCCGTGCCGCTCCGAACGCGGCCATCCCGAGGGCTCCCTTGAGATAGGGGTTGCCGGGTCGGACCCGGGTGCTGCGGACCCGGCCCGCCGATTCATGGTGCCCCGGACACAACCCGGCCCAGGAGGCCAGGTGTTGGGCCGAGCGGAACCGGGTCATGTCACCTCCGGTCTCTGCCACGATCACCTCGGCCACTGCCTGGTTCACCCCGGGAATCGTGTCCAGCAGGTCCAGCGCCGGGCGGAAAGGGCTCATCGCCTCCTCGATCCGGACGGTCAGCTGTTTGATGGCGCCGGACAGCTGGTCGTACTGATCGAGATAGAGACGGGTCAGGAAGGCGTGGTGCTCGCGGAAGCGGCCGGTCAGCGCCTGGTTCAGCTCGGGAATCTTGCTGCGCATGCGGCGTTTGGCGAGGTCGGCCAGGAGGTGCGGATCACGTTGCCCGTCGATCAGTGCCTGGAGCATGGCGCGGCCGGAGACCCCCATCAGATCGGAGACGACGGCGGAGAGCTTGATGCCGGCGTCTTCCAGCAGCTTCTCCAGGCGCTGTGCGACCTGGGCGCGTTCGCGGGTGAGCTGGGTGCGGGTCCGGGTGAGATCCCGCAGCTCGCGTACCGGCTGCGGAGGCACGAAGGAGGCGCGGACCAGGCCGTGGGAGCCGAGTTGGGCCAGCCAGGCAGCGTCGGAGACGTCGGTCTTGCGGCCGGGCAGGTTCTTCACCTGACGGGCGTTGACCAGGATGACGTTCAGTTCCTCGGCCAGCAAGTAGTAGAAGGGCTTCCAGTAGTCGCCGGTCGCCTCCATCACCACCAGGGTGACCCCCGCGCCGAGGAGGTGTTCGCGCAGGTCGAGGATGGCGTTGGTGGTGGCACCGAAGGTCGTGGTCTGCTGGGTGAACGTCCCCTTCCGCCTGGGACTGGGGGTACGCACGCATACCTTGGCATCTCGTTTGCTGATGTCGATTCCGGCGCAGCGTTCGTGAAGGACGTCCATGGCCACGGCTCCGATCCTGTTCGGTTCTCATTGCCTGGTGCCGTTCCGGGAGGGCCAAGGCAGTACGCAGAATCTGACGCGCGTGCTCATGGCAACACTCCACGGTTCCCGTGGACGGCCCTCAGTACCACGCTGTCGTGCGAGCTCGGAGGCATCACAGAGTCATCGGTCTCGTCCGGAACGAACAGTTCCACTGTCCCGACGTGACCGTTCCCGCGGCAGGGCGGTCAAGGTCGCGCGCGGCGCATACCGACCCATTTACTGTGCCCCCGGCGCACGGCGAAGCCGCGCTGGATCGCTGTCGGG
>NZ_JBEOWS010000683.1:0-1639 GCF_040296125.1 Streptomyces sp. NPDC002265
TCCCCCAAAACCCCCCCCACCCCGGGCCCGCCCCGGGGGTCCCCCCCCCCCACCCCCCCCCCGGCCCGCGCCCGCCGCGCCGGCCCGCGCCGGGCCCCCCCCCCGGGGGGGGCCCCCGACCCGGGTGCGGTCCGCGGGGACGCGACCGCCGGGGCCGTCGGGAGGGCGGGGGAGCGGCGTCCTAGCCCGACTGTCCCGAGTGCCGCCGGGCGTTCAGGCGGCGCTTCAGCGCGCGCCGTTGCGTCTCGTCCGTGCCGCCCCAGATCCCGAGGGCCTGCCCGGTGTCCAGCGCGAACTCCAGACACCGCTCCCGCACGGGACAGGGCGTGCAGACGGCCTTCGCCTGCTCGGCCTGGAGCAGCGACGGTCCCGAGGTGCCGACCGGGAAGAACAGATCGGGGTCCTCGGTCCGGCACTCGGCACGGAATCGCCAGTCGTCCATGGAAGTCACCTGCGATCGGAATCGTGTGTGCGCTTGTGGAGGAACAATGTGAACCACTCGCCTGCGGGTGACCTCTCGACGCGCCGTCAAACAGCGGCGCGGTCCTCCAAGACGCACATCACTGTTCCCGGATGCCCCAGGGCGAGCCGTACTCGGTGAGCAGATCGAGGAACGGAACGGCCGGGAACGCCTCGGGGCCGAGGACGCCCGCGCCCGACCACACGCCGTCGGCCAGGAGTTCGAGGGCGACGACGGGATTGACGGCGGTCTGCCACACCACCGCCTGGCAGCCGTACTCGGCCATCGACCACTGGTTGTCGACCACGTGGTACAGGTACACCTCGCGCGGCGCGCCGTCCTTCACGCCCCGCACCCAGGTGCCCGCGCAGGTCTTGCCGTGCATGCGCTCACCCAGGGTCGCGGGGTCGGGCAGGCAGGCGGCGACGACGTCCCGCGGCGAGACGGCGACCGGACCGTCGGGGCCGGGCACGGTCACCGGCTCGGTGCGGTCGAGACCGAGCAGACGCAGGGTCTTCAGGGTGCGGATGAAGTCCTCGCCGAGGCCGTACTTGAAGGTGACCCGGCGGGCGCCGACCCAGCGCGGAACCAGCAGGACCTCCTCGTGCTCCACGTTCACGCACTCCACGGGCCCGATGCCCTCGGGAAAGTCGAACACCTCGGGCTCGCTGAAGGGTTCGGTGGTGAACCAGCCGCGGTCGGCCTCGTAGACCACCGGCGGGTTGAGGCACTCCTCGATGGTGGTCCAGATGTTGAACGAGGGCGCGAAGTCGTGGCCGTCGACGGTGAGGTCGGCGCCGTCGCGGATGCCGATCTCCTCGATCTCGTGGAACAGTTCGTCGGCGGCGTACCGGGCGAAGACGTCCGACAGGCCCGGCTCCACCCCCATGCCGACGAGCGCCAGGGCACCCGCCTTCTCCCACTCGGCCGCCTGCGCGAACTGCGCGTCGCCGAGCATGACCCCGCACTCCTCGTACGGGCGCTCCGGGTGCGGCCGGGACAGCGACATCGCCATGTCGACATACGTGGCTCCGGCGGTGCGGGCCGCCCGGAACAGGGGCTCGACGAAGCGCGGGTCGGTGGCGTTGAGCAGGACGTCGCAGGCGTACCGCCGCAGCAGCGCGACCACCGCCTCGTCGTCGTTCGCGTCGACGCGTTCGGCCCGGAACCTCGTCCCGT
>NZ_JBEOWS010000684.1:0-1599 GCF_040296125.1 Streptomyces sp. NPDC002265
GGCCGGCTCGTCGTCCGCGTCGTCGTCCGCGTCGCCGTCGGCCGTCCCGGCCGTCTCCGCGTCCGCGTCGCCGTCAGCGTCGTCGGCCGTGTCCGTGTCCACGTCCACGTCGCCGTCCGCGTCGGAAGAAGCGCTGCCGTCCGCGTCGGAAGAGGTGCCGTCGGCCGCCGCGTCGTCCCCGGCGCTCTCCTCGGCCGCGTCACCCTCGGCGGCCGTCTTCCCGGTCGCCTCGGCGGCCGTGTCCTCGGTGGCCGTGTCCTCGGTCACCTCGTCGGAGGGTTCCGCCGCGCCCGTCTCCTCGGCGTCGGCGGCCGGCTTCCGTACGGAGAAGACCCTCGTCGCGGTGTCGACCCCACCGCGGGACGACGACTCCCGCGCCACCGCGAGCCGGGGATCGCGCACCGCGCCCCGGGCCTCGGGAACCGCGCCCGCGCTCCCCGACGTCGGTTCTGCCGACGACTCGCGCTGCTTCGACCTGTCGGGGGACTCGCCCGCCACCGATGCCTCCTCCATAAGTTGCGCGCCCGTCGCGCGGCTGCCGAACCATGTGAACCGCCGTCCGGGCCAGCGCTCGACGCGCTGCCGGAACCATGTACCAGTGTCCTGTGTGCGGGCTCGGCTCCTGCGGTAGACGAGAACGACATACCTGCCGGTTCCCTCACGAACCGGTCACGCACCCTCGACAGACCAATGTGAGAGGGGTCACCCTGTCATTCATCCACGCGGGGAGGCATGGATGGGCAGGAGCCGCAGAACAATTCCGGAGGAGCTTCTGCTGCTGGCACTGGACCCGGCCACGGGTACCACTGCACAGCCGCAGTCGCTCGACCTCGGTCTGGCCGGAGCACAGCTAGTGGAGCTGGCGCTGGCCGGACGGATAGCCCCAGACGGGGATCGTATCGCCGTGGTGGTACCACGGCCGACTGGAGATCCAACTTTGGACTGTGCGTTGGAGCTGCTGCGCAGGCGCGGCGCTCCCGTGCGGGCGGTCAACTGGATTGGCGGGCCACGGCTGGGGCTCCGTCAGACCTACCTCTCGCATCTGGAGCGGTGCGGCATGGTGCATGCCGTGGCCGGTCAGATGTGCGGGGTGCTGCCGACGACTCGCTACCAGGCGACGGACACCGACATCAGCCGGGAGATCAGGGCCCGGCTGGACTCCGCGATCCGCACCGGCGTGCCGCCGGACCCGCGGACCGCGGCGCTCGCCGCCCTGGCGCACGCGGTCGGCCTCGGCAAGCACCTGTATCCGGGCAACGAGGGACGGTCGTCCCGCTCCCGGCTGCGGGACCTGATCAGGCACGACCCCATGGGCGGTCTCGTGGCGCACGCCGTGATGGACGTCCAGAACGGCGTGGGAGCGCAGCCGCGCCGCAACGGCCCTGCCCCGGCCGGCCGCCAGGCCGGAGCGGGAGCCAGGTCCGCGCCGGAACCTGCTCGTGGCGTTCCGTCGCAACCGCGTCATGGCTCGATGGCGCGCGCCGTGGCCCACTGAGCCGCAGTCCCACGGCATTTCAGACCCGTTCGGGAGCCGCTGACGAACCGGCGGGGGGGGGGGGGGGGGGGCCGGGCCGCGCGCGGCCCCCCCCCGGCCGCCCC
>NZ_JBEOWS010000685.1:0-1593 GCF_040296125.1 Streptomyces sp. NPDC002265
GCGGCGGCGGGGCGGGCAGGTGGCGCAACCCTGCCGCACCAGCAGCAGGAGGAAACGAGAGACCGTACTCAAGCCGAGCCCCTGACGCTCTGGTGACGAGACGGACCTTCTGGGTCGAAATGCCCGGAATGCTGAGGCCTGACTACGGACTCAGTAACGGTGGGCTCTCGCAGAACGTCCAGCGGCTGGGGCGGGTTCTGTCGGTGGCGAGGGCGTCTTCGTGGCCGGCCTGCCGTAGACCGGCAGGCAGCGAGAGAACCCGCGTCAGTGGTGCTCTGACGTGCCAAGACACTGCTTCGTACCCGGTTCTGCCGATCTGGCAGCCAGTTCCCTCCGTCGCCTGCACAGCTTCGAGGAACGTGGGCCACGCCCCCGGGAACCGTGTAGATGGACGTGAAGTTCATCTACAGCGATCACTCGAACCGTGACTGTGGCGTACGTGGATGACGGTTCATCGAGGGACGCGTCGTGCAGACCCACTAGATCGATCTGTTGCTCATGTACGTTAAGTTCATCTGGTCGGCCTGGAGGCCGCCCCTCATGCACGGCGCAGCAACAACGCGGGGAGAGACCATTGGGAGCTGTTCGCAGGCTCGTCGACGCCGAGACCGGCGAAGCCATCCCTTACGCGCCATACGCCTTCTCTGGGAAGCACACCCAGGTGGACAAGGCGCGCGTAGAGGCCATCACCGAGAGTAGGACCTTCACGCCCAGTCAGAAGTTCCTCGTTCTGTGGTGGATCGGAGTCTCACCCGAGGGTATGGAACCGCTGCGAGCAACGGGGGCCGACATCGGACGCCGAGTGGGGATGTCGACCGACGCGGTCGGAAAGATCAACCGGAAGCTGTTCAAGCACCGCATCCTGATTGTCCGCGGCCGCATCGGAAACTATAACTTTTACCGCATCAGCCCCTATATCTCCTTCCATGGGACCGGGGTCGAGCAGCGCGAAGCGGTCAAGAGCTGCAATCCTCCGGATATCCCTGGCTTCGACGGACAGACCCCTGCACGATGGGAGGCACAGTGAACGACGACGACAAGCTCAAGACGCTCCGGCTGCTGCAGCGCACCGTCGGCTTGACGGCCAACCAGCGCCTGGTCGTCATGCTGTACGCCTGTCACCCCACCGATCGCTCTGGCGCGGTTCTGGAGACGGCCGCGGAGCTCGCCAAGCTGGTGGGACTGTCCCCGACGGTCTTCTCCCGCACCAGGCGGCAGGTCATCGAAGCCGGCTGGCTGGAGGAATCCGAACGGCTGGCGCACATCCGCTACTACCGGCTCAGCTCGAAGGCCACGGGCGAGAACGTCGTGGTGCAGTTCCGCCGCGCAACCTGACCGGCTCTGCAGGCGGGGTAGATGAACGTCACGTTCATCTACCCCGCCCCAGGGACCGTGCTTCCTGGATTTTGCGTCCACGAGTGTCGTCCGCAGTCGAATCCTGTGGCCAGGCTTGCAGGAGCATCGTCGGGGCAGGACAGGCGCCGGCGCGCGCTGCCGGGAGAGAGTGGCGGCGCAGATGTCGATTCGAAGCGTGTCGGTGCGCTCGGCGGCGCCGCCCCAGCCCCACCCCCAACGACGACAGCGAGTCCGAAA
>NZ_JBEOWS010000686.1:0-1570 GCF_040296125.1 Streptomyces sp. NPDC002265
GCGGCCCCCCGGGCACTCCGCCCGGGGGGCCCGCGGCATGCTCGGTTACAGTGGCGCCCTGATGAACGCGCGGCACACCACGAACGGCACCGACGGCACGGCCCCTCAGTTGCGCCTGCATCTATTCGGCGGATTCCGGGCGACCCGCGACAGCGGGCCCGCGCTCGCCGAACGCTGGCCGCGCCCAGGTGCCCGCGCCCTGGTGAAGCTGCTCGCCGTGGTCCCCGGGCACAGTCTCCACCGCGAACAGACCATGGACGTCTGCTGGCCCGACGCCGACCCGCAGGCCGCGGCCGGCAGTCTGCGGGTCGCCCTGCACGCCGCGCGCCGCGCCCTCGAACCCGAACTTGCACCGCGCGCCTCCTCCTCGTACCTGATCTCCGACGGGGCCATGCTCCGGCTCGACCCCGCGACCGTGTGGATAGACGCCGACCACGCCGAGGCGGCGGCCGAGACCGCCCTCGCCTCCGGCGACCCGGCACGACTGGAGCAGGCGCTGCGGGAGTTCACCGGCGAACTGCTGCCCGAGGACCGTTACGCGACCTGGGCGCAGCCGCGCCGCGACCGGCTCGTCCGGCTGCGCGAGGAGACGCTGCTCGCCCTGGCCGTCGCCCACCTCGAACGCGGCGCCCTGCACGAGGCCGTGGCCGTCGCCGAGCAGGTCCTCGCGGCGGGCCCCGCCGAGGAACTCGCCCACCGTGTACTGATCGACGCCTACACCCGGCAGGGGCTGCGACGGCGGGCGGTGCGTCAGTACCACATGTGCCGGGAGGCGCTCGACGCCGAACTCGGTGTACGGCCCGACCCGGAGACCGAGCGGCTGCACCGCAGGGCCCTCGCCGCCCGGCCGCCGTCCGCACCCTCCGCGCCGTCGCTGCCAGCCGCCCTGCGCACACCGGCCGGCACACCGCTGCGCGGACGCGACGGCCTGCTGCGCCGGCTGCTCGCCGACGACGGGCCGCCCGTACGGCTGCTCACCGGTGAGGCGGGGGTGGGCAAGACCCGGCTGGCGGGCGAGGCGGCGCGGCTGGCCGGTGCGGCCGGCGCCGCCGTCCTGTGGGGTGGCGGCCACGATGCCGAGGGGCACACGCCGTACGGGGCGTTCGCGGAAGCCCTGGACGGCTGGCTGGCCGGGCGGGACCCCGCCGAGCGGGCCCGGGCCGGCACCGAGTATCCCGAACTCGCGGCGTTCCTGCCCTCGTTGGGGCGGGCCGAGGACGGCGTGGAACGCACCCCGGAAGAGGAGCGGGACCGGCTGTTCCGGGGCACGGCGGCCCTGCTCGGCGAACTCGCCTCGAACCACCCGGTGTTGCTGGTCCTCGACGATCTGCACGCCGCCGACACCGGCTCCTTCCAACTGCTCAGCCACCTGGCCCGGCGGTCGGCGGACTCGGGAGCGCGGCTGCGGTTCCTGGTGACCTTCCGGGAGGAGGAACTCCCCGACGGCGACCCCCGCCGCACCGGTCTGGCCGCCCTGCTGCGACAGCGGCTCGCCGTGCGCGAGGAGGTGGGACGCCTGGACCGCGAGGCCTGCCTCGCGGTGGCGGCGGACGCCGTGGCCCGGGCCTCC
>NZ_JBEOWS010000687.1:0-1563 GCF_040296125.1 Streptomyces sp. NPDC002265
TAGCTTGATCTTTAACGTCTACCGTCGAATGGTCCGTCGAACTTGATCACCCGGTTCGGTATCCGCCGGACACGAAAGCGGCCTTCGTCTGAACATGTGCTCCGACCAAGGAACACACACATTCAGCACGAAGGCCGTGAGGATGAGTCTGCTGCATCACGACGCCCGGCGAGATCCGTTGACGCAACTGTCACGCTTCCGGGGCGAGTTCTACGCCTGCCTGACCGCCCGTTCGGACGCATTGTTCGAGCTGGCTGATGCTGTTCTGTGCAGCGACGGGCCGGTGAGATCGCTGGCCGAACTGTCGCTGGTGGGTGAACACCGCCGCGGCCATGGCGGGCTCTACGCGGCGATGACTCGTGGTCGCATCGATGCCGGCCGGCTGCGACGGGCGCTGACCGAAGTAGCACTGCCGCGGGCTGCCGACGGCCAGCTGGTCCTGGCGATCGATGTCACGTGCTGGCTGCGGCCTGACGCCCACACCTCACCGGAACGGATCCTGTGTCACACCTACGGCCGGGGCAAGGACCACCACATCCCGGTCCCCGGCTGGCCCTACTCGATCATCTGCGCGCTCGAACCGGGCCGCAGCTCATGGACCGCACCGCTGGACGCACTGCGCCTGGCGCCCGGAGATGACACCGCCACCGTCACCGCCCGGCAACTGCGCGATCTGCTTGAGCGGCTGATCACCGCGGGGCAGTGGCAGACGGGCGATCCCGACATCCTCGTCGTCGCGGACGCCGGATACGACGCACCCCGCCTCGGCTTCCTCCTGCGCGACCTGCCGGTCCAGGTACTGGCCAGGATGCGATCCGACCGCGTCCTGCGCAGAGCTGTCCCACCGCGGCTCCCGCACACCCAGGGCCGGCCGCCCCGGCACGGCGGCGAGTTCGTCTTCGGCCAGCCCGACACCTGGAGCACCCCGGACACCGAAACCGTCACCGACACCCGCCTCTACGGCACCGCCAGAGCCCGCTCCTGGAACCGGCTGCACCCCAAGCTGACCCACCGTTCCTCCTGGGCAGCCGCCGACGGCATCCTCCCGATCGTCGAAGGGACAGTGATCCGCCTGGACATCGACCACCTGCCCAGCGGAGCGACACCGAAGCCGGTCTGGCTGTGGTGGTCCGGCACCGACGCCACCCAGGCGGATACCGACCGTCTCTGGCAGGCATACCTGCGACGCTTCGACATCGAGCACACCTTCCGCCTGTTCAAACAGACCCTCGGCTGGACCTCCCCGAAGATCCGTACCCCCGAGGCGGCAGACCGGTGGACCTGGCTGATCCTCGCCGCCTACACCCAACTGCGGCTTGCCCGACCGCTGGCAGCCGACCTACGACGCCCTTGGGAGAGGCCGACCCCGCCGGACAGGCTCACCCCCGCCCGGGTCCGCCGCGACTTCCGGCACATCCGCCCACAAGCCACCTGCCCGGCCCAAGCACCAAAACCCTCCCGCCCTGGCCCCGGACGCCCCCCAGGCAGAAAGAACACCCGGCCCACACCCCGCCACGACGTGCACACACCCCGCAAGACACAACCCGCGAAACAGCGAACGAA
>NZ_JBEOWS010000688.1:0-1536 GCF_040296125.1 Streptomyces sp. NPDC002265
GTCGTCAACGACGGCGCCGGCCGCCTGCAGCCCTGGGACGAGAACCCCTGGAGCCCGCAGAGCCCGGCCCCGGTGACGGTGGCGACGCTCAACGCCGACCAGGGCGCCGACCTGCTCGGCCAACGTCGCCACGGCGCGGTCTCGCTGAAGGTCACCTCGCACCCCACCACCGACTACGTCTACGACGTCGTGCACCACTGGACGGGCGCCGTTCCGGCGGACCCGACCTGGCGTGAGGAGTCCAAGGACCTCGGCCGGGTGAACGTCTCCTTCCGGAACTACCGGCAGGGCAAGGCGATGGAGTTCCGTCCGGACGTCTGGCGCGGCTGGGCCGTCGGCAACCAGCTCACCGCGCCCGCCCAGGGCGAGCGCACCGACTGGGTCACCGCCGGCACCACGTGGCTTGACGACGCCTTCATCCAGGGCGAGACCGGGCAGCACTCGATCGACCCGCTGACCTACCCGGCGCGCAAGACCGGCAAGGTCAGCTGGTTCGGCCCGATCCAGCGGCCCCGCATGGGCCCGTTCAACTACCAGCCGGTGCGCTACCTCGACACGATGTACATCACCGCGCCCGGCTGGGGTGACTCGGGGTCCGGCCACGTCGGGGAGGCCGGCGCGAACTTCGACGTCAAGGACTGGATGTCGCTCTACCAGGGCGATCAGCAGCTCGACTGGGGCAACGCCGAGTACCTGCAGGTTCCCGGCCTCGGCGCCGAGCGCCTGCCCTACCGGCTGGTCCTCGACAACGACCGTGGCACCTGGGCCAACCCGTACTCGACGCACACGTTGACCGAGTGGGACTTCACCTCCGCGGTCACCGGCAGCGATGCGGTGGCGTCCCTGCCGCTCATCCAGCTCGACTACGGCGTGGACACCGACAAGTCCGGCCGTGCCGACCGGCACGCCGGCCTGACGGTGACCGCCTCGCACCTTCCGGGCACCACCGCCGCCATCGGGAAGCCGACCGTCGAGGTGTCGTACGACGACGGTGCGACCTGGCAGCGGACCGACCTGAGCCGGTGCGACGACGGATGGCGGACGAACCTGCGCGCACCGCGGTCCGCCGACTTCGTCACTCTCCGGGTCGGCGCCCGGGACAGCGCGGGCAACACCGTCTCGCAGACGATCACCCGGGCCTTCGGCCTGCGCTGACGTCACACCCCGGGAGGTCACCCGGGACAGCACCGCGTGGGCGGGACCGCAGCCGGCGGCCCCGCCCACGCGGCGTTCCCAGGTGTCGGAGGCACGACCAGTCGTTACGCGCCAGGAGCTTGCCCACGCCCTGGACCGTGTACGTCACAGGGAACCGTCGGCCGAATCACCGTCTTGATCCGGCAACTGGTCAACAGCATGCTGCCGAAGCTCGACTTCCCCGAGCTGTTGCTGGAGGTCGCTGCGCCGGCCGAGTGCGTCCGAGAGCTGATCGTCTCAGGCACCCGCGAGGGTCTGGCCGCCGCCCGCCGCCCGCCGCCCGCCGCCCGCCGCCCCCCCCCCCCCCCCCCCCCCCCCCCCCCCCCCCCCCCCCCCCCCCCC
>NZ_JBEOWS010000689.1:0-1523 GCF_040296125.1 Streptomyces sp. NPDC002265
CGGAAGATTTCAAGTCCAGTGAGACGGTCGTGACGCTATGAGGTTTGTGGTGTGGACTCCCTGCGCTTGGCCGGGTCGTTGATCCATGCCCGCTGGGGTATCCGGGGTGGTCGGGGGCGGCGGCCGAAGCGTTCGGGGTGGCGGGCGTATGCCTCGGCGAGGGTGACGGCACGCTGGTCGCGGACCTCCTCGGCGGTGCCGAAATGCACGCTGGCCGGTGTGTGCCAGCCGATGCCCGAATGCCGGTGCTCGTGGTTGTAGTACGCGATGAACGCCTCGAACCACTCACGGGCATGGGCCAGCGAGTCGAACCGTTCGGGGTAGTCGGACATGTACTTCGTGGTCTTGAAGTGGGCCTCGCTGTAGGGGTTGTCGTTGGAGGTCTTCGGCCGCGAGTGCGACCGGGTGACGCCGAGGTCGATCAGCAGCTGCGAGACCTTCTTCGAGGTCATCGACGTGCCGCGGTCCGCGTGCACGGTCTCGGGCACGATGCCGTTGCGGGCGATGGTCTCGCGGATCAACTCCTCGGCCCGCACCGCTGATTCGGCCCGGTCGACGGTATGGCCGACGACGTAGCGGCTGAAGATGTCGATGATGACGTAGGCGTGATACCAGACGCCCTTGACCGGTCCGGCCGCCTTGGTGATGTCCCAGGTGAACACCTGCGAGGGCCCGGTGGCGACCAGCTCGGGCACCGTCTTCGCCGGGTGGGTGGCCTGGCGGCGGCGCTCCCCGGACTGCCCCTTCTCGCGCAGGATCCGGTACATCGTGGAGACGGAACAGTGGTAACGCCCGGCATCCAGCTCGCGGGCCCAGATCTGCGCGGGCGGCAGCTCGGCGTACTCGTCGCTGTTCATCATCTCCAGGACCGCCGCCCGCTCCTCGGGTGTGAGGGATGAGGGCTGGACCTGCGGTTTTCTGGGTTTTCGCTCGGGCGGGGGCCGCAGCCGGCGGTAGTGGGTGGCCCGGGAGCGGCCGGTCAGCCGGCACGCGGCCGTGATGCCCAGTTCGCCCTGGACGCCGGTGAACGCGTCGTCGACCACCGGTTCGGCGGCAGCGTTCAGTCCGCGCCCTCGGAGATCAGTTCCAAGAGCGCGGAAGCTTTTCCCATGACTTCCAACGCGGCCTTGTTCCGGGCCAGTTCCTTCTCCAGCCGTTCTACCTGGCGGCGCAGCTTCTCGTTCTCCGCCTCGGCGGCAGGCTTCTTCGGCCTCGCCGGACTGGTCCGCTGGTCGACCAGCTTCTCCAGGGCCCCGGCATCCCGCGCGGCCCGCCATTCCTTGACGTGCGAGTGGTACAGACGCTCGCGGCGCAGGACCGCGCCCTTCTCGTTCTTCGGGGCGGCGTCGTACTCGGCGACGATCCGCAGCTTGTACTCCGGGCTGAAGGTGCGGCGCTTCGGCCGGGGAGCTGGGTCGGACCCGGCGGGGGTGGTACTGGTCATGAGCGGGTGGTTCTCCTGTCGTGCCCTCTCAGGCTAACCCGACGAAGCGGGACGTCTCACCCAAGGCTGACAGAGAGGG
>NZ_JBEOWS010000690.1:0-1510 GCF_040296125.1 Streptomyces sp. NPDC002265
GTGGCGGCCGGTGGGGCACCGGCCGCCGCCGCGACGCGGTACAACGACGATCCGACGCAGTACTGGAACAGGGTTCTGCTCCAGACGTTCCGCAACGCGCGGGGCTGGGACGCCTCGCCCGGCAAGCTCAGCAGGTCCGGGGCGATGGTCTTCGCGGCGGTCTACAACGCCGAGAGCGCCTATCAGAACACGTACGCGACCTTGAAGTACGAGCCCTACCTCAACCGGCCGCTGAAGTACGCCGGCGGACCCGCACGGCCGGGTCCGGACGCGCAGGAGCGGGTGATCGACCGCACGGCGTACCGGATGATCTCGCAGCTGTACCCGGGCGACCGGGCCTACATCGACGCCAAGTACAGAGCCCGGACCGGCCGTTCCCCCTACGCCTACGACCCCCTCGACCGCCAGATCGTCGACCGGGTGCTGCGGCAGATCAACAAGTCCCGGGTGGGCGACGGTTCGAACAACCCGGCGAAATACCACGGCAACACCACCACGCCCGGAGCCTGGCGGCCGTCGGGTGGGGCGGACTGCACGAAGAAGACCGACGCCGTGACCCCGAACTGGGGCAAGGTGCGGCCGTTCGTGCTCCGCTCCGGCTCGCAGTTCCGGCCCCCCACCCTGCGCGGCTTCACCAACTACGCCGATCTGGTGGCCAGCCCGGAGTACGCGCGCCAGCGCGAGGAGGTGCGCCGGATCGGTGCCGTCGACTCCACCGTGCGCACCTACGAGCAGACCGTCATCGGCTGGTTCTGGGACCACGACCTGGACGGCACCTACCACCCTCCGGGGCAGCTCCTCGAACTGACCGGGATCGTCGCCAAGAAGTTCCGGCTCGACACGTACAACACCACCCGGCTGTTCGCGCAGTCGGCGCTGTCGCTGGCGGACGCCGGGATCGCGGCCTGGGACAGCAAGTTCGACACCCCGATCAGGCTGTGGCGTCCGGTCTCCGCGATCCACGCGGCGGGCGACCTGAGCTGGGAGCCGCTCAGCGCGGACCGCGCAGGGCGGCCGTTCACCCCGTGCTTCCCCGCCTGGACCTCCGGGCACGCCAACTTCACGGGTGCGTGGGCAGGCGCGATGCGGCACTTCTTCAAGCGCGACGACGTCTCGTTCATCGCGCACTCCGAGGACCCGCACACACTCCAGAGGTTCCGTCTGATGAGGAACTTCAGCCAGGTCGCCCAGGAGGGCGAGTTCAGCCGCCTCTACCTGGGCGTGCACTTCCGCTGGGACGCCGAGGACGGAAGGCAGATCGGCACCAACGTCAGCGACTACGTCTCCACCCACGCGCTGCTGCCGATCCGGCCGGGCCGCCCGCACCACCAGTGAGCCGGCACCGTGCCCCGGTCACGGGAGAAACCTGAGACCGCCGGGTGACGACGGCTCACTGCGCTCGCCGACACCGGACCCGCACGCCGAAGGCCCCGGACCACGACCGGTCCGTCTTCTGCACGTCCATCGTGTGCTCGCCACTCTCTACAGCTGTGTTGGAGACGGACGGGAC
>NZ_JBEOWS010000691.1:0-1500 GCF_040296125.1 Streptomyces sp. NPDC002265
GGGCGCCCGGCTCGACGCCCCCGGGGCGCGGCCGTAGCCTTCTCGTAAGATGCCCGCTGTCCGGTGGACATGAAGTGTTATGTGTCCGTCAGACGGACGTGAGGCGCAAAAGGCACGGGGTGCCGGATACGGTGGTGACACCATGAGCGCTTCGCAGACCTCGACAGCTGACGTCCCCACTCTCCTCGTCAAGATCTTCGGCAAGGACAGGCCGGGCATCACCGCCGGCCTCTTCGACACCCTCGCCGCCTTCTCCGTCGACGTGGTCGACATCGAGCAGGTCGTCACCCGTGGCCGGATGGTGCTGTGCGTGCTCGTCACCGAGCCGTCCCCGGAGTTGCAGGGGGAGCTGCGGGCGACCGTCCACAGCTGGGCGGAGTCGATGAAGATGCAGGCGGAGATCATCTCCGGCATCGGCGACAACAGGCCGCGCGGTCACGGCCGCTCCCTCGTCACCGTGCTGGGTCATCCGCTCACCGCGGAGTCGACCGCCGCCGTCGCCGCCCGGATCACCAAGGCCGGCGGCAACATCGACCGCATCTTCCGGCTGGCCAAGTACCCGGTGACCGCGGTGGAGTTCGCGGTGTCCGGGGTGGAGACGGAACCGCTGCGCACCGCCCTGGTGACCGACGCATCCGCGCTCGGTGTGGACATCGCGGTCGTGTCGGCGGGCCTGCACCGGCGCGCCCAGCGGCTGGTGGTCATGGACGTGGACTCCACGCTGATCCAGGACGAGGTGATCGAGCTCTTCGCCGCGCACGCCGGCTGCGAGGACAAGGTCGCCGAGGTGACGGCGGCCGCGATGCGCGGGGAGCTGGACTTCGAGCAGTCGCTGCACGCGCGCGTGGCCCTGCTGGAGGGGCTGGACGCCTCCGTGGTGGAGAAGGTGCGCGCCGAGGTGCGGCTCACTCCGGGAGCGCGCACGCTGATCCGTACGCTGAAGCGGCTGGGCTTCCAAGTCGGCGTCGTCTCCGGTGGGTTCACTCAGGTCACCGATGACCTCAAGGAGCGGCTCGGGCTGGACTTCGCCCAGGCCAACACCCTGGAGATCGTCGACGGGAAGCTGACCGGCCGGGTCACGGGCGAGATCGTGGACCGGGCGGGCAAGGCACGGCTGCTGCGCAGGTTCGCCGCCGAGGCGGGCGTACCGCTCGCCCAGACCGTGGCGATCGGCGACGGCGCCAATGACCTGGACATGCTCAACGCGGCGGGCCTGGGGGTCGCCTTCAACGCCAAGCCGGTGGTGCGCGAGGCCGCGCACACGGCGGTGAACGTGCCGTTCCTCGACACGGTGCTGTATCTGCTGGGCGTCACCCGCGAAGAGGTCGAGGCGGCGGACACCCACGACGACCACTGAGTGGCGAACCGTTCCCGCACGGACGCGGGCGGTGTCCACGGCGAGCGACGCGACGACGAGGGGTCCTGCACCGAACCGGGGGAGGGGCCCCCGGGGGGGGGGGGGGTGGGCGCACTAGCTAGGCGCCCCCGAGTAGTCCAGAG
>NZ_JBEOWS010000692.1:0-1496 GCF_040296125.1 Streptomyces sp. NPDC002265
AGCGGTCCCAGGATCCTTGCCAGCCAATCTCGACGGTGACGGCCCCCTCGGCGGCCAGCTCGGTGAGAACGGCCAGGTCCGCGCCGGTGTCGCCCTCGATGACGAAAGAGGTCAGCGATTTGGCCGGGCCGACGGTCGCATACGGCGGAAAGACCGCCGGCTCCCCGGATGTCCAGCCGACGCTCTGCACGCTGCCTCCGGGAGCGAGCAGGTTCCACGCCGCCACCAGTTGGGGGCCGCCGACGCTATCGATGACCACGTCGACCGGTCGCTGGAGTCCTTCCAGTCCGATCAGCACCTCGCCGGCACCGGCCTCGGCCAGCCCCTCCCTGCGGGTGGCCGAGCCCACGGACGCGATCACATGCGCACCGGCCCGCGCCGCCAGCTGGACGGCGAACCGGCCAACTCCGCCGGAGGCGCCGGTGATCAGCACCCTCTTGCCCGGTCCGAGCCCGGCGGCCCGCAGCGAGCGCAGTGCAGCCACTCCGGCGACCGGCAGGGCGACCGCCTGCGCCGGTTCCAGGTTTTTCGGTATCTCGGCAAGCGCACCCACGTCGATCGCGACGCGCTCAGCGAACGCCCCCGAGGTCAGGGCCACCACCTGGGTCCCCACCGCCGGGCCGGTTCCGTCGGCTGCGGCTTGAACCACCACTCCGGCAGCGTCCGAACCAAGCACTGCACCCACGGGCACGCGACCGGAGCGGGCGTCGTTGAGGTCGCCATAGTTCAACGAGGTGTGAGAGACGTCCACCAGGACCTGGCCTGGGCCGGGCACGGGATCGGGAACCTCGGCGAGGCGGACAGCGGCGGGCGCGGACGGATCGACAACGAGAGCACGCACGGATATGTCTTCTTCCTTTGGTTCACGACGTGTTACAGCAGTCATCGTCGGTAACCTTGCTCGTCAGCGGAAGGAGGCACATTTATGTCACGCAGTCACACACATGTTGCCGAGGCGCTGAGGGACGAAGCCTGCCCGGTCACCGAGGTACTCGACCGCGTGGCGGGCAAGTGGAGCATCGGGATCCTGATCGCCGCCGCCCACGGCCCGGTCCGCTTCACCGAACTGGAACGCGCCATCAACGGCATCAGCCGACGGATGCTCACCCTCAACCTGCGCAGGCTGGAGCGGGACGGACTACTCGTTCGCACCGTGTATCCGACCGTGCCGCCCAAGGTGGAGTACAGCCTCACACCCATGGCCTGGGAGCTCCACACCTCACTGACCGGGCTGGTGGGCTGGGCCGAGCGGCATCGGACCGCGGTCGCCGAGGCCCGTGCCGCCTACGACACCGCGGCGGCGCAGGGACCCGACACCGACTGAACGGGCCAGGACCAGCTCTCGGGCTTCTGCAATTCAGCGACAGCCAGCGGGGAACGAAGGACCCACCATCGGCGTCACAAGACCTGCATGATCGCCCGGACAGGCCCCACGCACACGTAACGCCCTGGGGGCGCGCACCCTCTGGATGCGCGCCCCCAGGGCGTTGTGGGCT
>NZ_JBEOWS010000693.1:0-1481 GCF_040296125.1 Streptomyces sp. NPDC002265
CTGATTCGAAAATCCACCACCCCCGCAGCTCAGACCGCTTCTGTTGATTGGAGGGACACTTGATAACCGAGCATGTTGAGCTGGCTGACCAGGCGGCGCGTCTGCCTTGTGCGGCCGGTTCGCTGGATGAAGTAGTTGCCTCCGAGGTCGTGGTAGTCGGCGTCGTGGGTGATCATGTGCCAGACCGAAGTCAAGATAGTGTGGCCGACGGCGACCAGGGCCCGCTTCTTTCCGCGGCGGATCGCGATGCGTTTGTAGCGGGACGCGAGGTAGGTGTCCTTGCTGCGGGCGGCAGCAGTCGCGGCGAGCCCGAGGGCGCCCTTGAGCCAGGGGTCCCCGGGCCGAGACTTGCCGGAGGTGTGCTTGCCGGCGGACTCGTGGTTGCCCGGACACATCCCCGCCCACGAGGCGAGGTGGGCAGCGCTGGGGAAGCGGCTCATGTCCACACCGATCTCGGCAAGAATCACCTCGGCCGACTTGGTACTGACGCCCGGGATCGTGACCAGCAGCTCGACCTGGCGGCGAAAGGGCGTGAGCTGGCGGGTGATCTCCTCGCTGAGCCGGGCCTCGGTCGCCGTGACCGCGTCGATGCGATCGAGCATGGTGCGGGCGAGGAAGGCGTGGTGGTCGGTGAACCGCCCGGTCAGCGCCTGCGCGAGAATCTCGCGTTTGGCTCGCATGCTGGCCTTGGCCATCTCCGCCAGCACCAGTGGGTCGCGTTCCCCGGCGATCAGGGCCTCCAGCATCGCGCGGGCGGACTTGCCCAGCAGGTCGGAGACGACAGCGGAGAGCTTGATGCCTGCGTCTTCGAGGAGCTTCTCCAGCCGCTGTGCTTCGCGGGTGCGTTCGCGGATGACCTCGGTGCGGTAGCGGGTGAGGTCCCGCAACTGCCGGATCTCCGGCGGTGGGACGAACGAGGGCCGGACCAAGCCGTGCTCGACCATCTTGCAGATCCACTCGGAATCGGCGACGTCGGTCTTGCGGCCGGGGACGTTCTTCATGTGGCGGGCGTTCAGCAGCCAAGTTTCGATGTCGTTCTCCAGCAGGTAGAACACCGGCTTCCAGTACGAGCCGGTGGCTTCCATGCCCACGACGGTGATGCCTTCGGCCAGCAGCCAGTCCCGCATCGCCAGCAGGTCACGGGTCATGGTGGAGAAGGTGCGTACTTCTTTCCGGCGCCGTTTGCCCGGCCCCGGGACGCGGACGCAGACCTTCACGTCCGCCTTACCGATGTCGATCCCGGCGCATCGTTCGTGGACGACGTCCATGCCCCGGTCCTCCCCTCCCGCGGTGTGCTGTTGTGCAGCAGCCGTCCGGTGGGGACCGAGCAGGCAAAAGAATCTGATTCACGTGCTCAAGGCAACACTTCCGGGTGCCTGACGAAGGGTCCCCGGCGTCCTACTCAATGTCGGGTTCTGGTGGCACCAAGACTCCGCGACGTCAACCGGACGGCCGTAGCCCGATTTTCTCCCCTTTGGGGA
>NZ_JBEOWS010000694.1:0-1456 GCF_040296125.1 Streptomyces sp. NPDC002265
GGGCAGCTGGCGAGCGGCGACCTCGGCACGTCCTTCGTCAGCTCGCTGCCGGTCGGACCCGAGGTCGCGGCCCGCCTGAACGTGACCGTCCCGCTGACGCTGGCCGCGTTCGTCCTGGCCGTCGTCATCGCCGTACCCGTCGGCTTCGTGGCCGCGCACAAGCGCCACACCTGGTACGGCGCCCTGCTCAGCGGGATCTCCCAGCTGGGCATCGCGGTACCGGTGTTCTGGCTCGGCATGATCCTCATCGCGGTGTTCGCGCTGAACACGGGCTGGCTGCCCTCCGGCGGCTTCCCGCTGGACGGCTGGTCCGCGCCCGCCGACGCCGTACGCTCCCTCGTGCTGCCGGTCGTCACCATCGCCCTGGTGATGAGCGCCTCCCTCATCCGCTACGTCCGTTCCGCCGCCCTCGACGTGCTGGGCAGCGACTACCTGCGCACCGCCCGCGCCCTGGGCGCCTCCTTCCCCAGGGCCATGTGGCGGCACGGGCTGCGCAACGCCTCCGTCCCGGTGATTTCCGTCCTCGGCATCGAGCTCGCCTCGACGCTGCTCGGGGCCGTGGTCGTGGAGTCGGTGTACGCGCTGCCCGGCCTCGGCTCGCTGCTCGCCACCGGCATCGCCCAGCACGACTACCCGGTGATCCAGGGCGTCCTGTTCGTGTCGACGCTCGCCGTGCTGGTGATCGGCTTCGCCGCCGACCTGGTCCAGCGGCTCATCGACCCGCGGCTGCGCGGCCGTCTCTCGGGAGGTGCCCGGTGACGTACACGGACGTCCTGCGCAAGCCGGCGGAGGTCCGCCGCCGGCGTTCCGCCACCCTGCTGGCCGGCTGCACGCTGACCGCCCTGATCGCGCTGCTCGCCGTCGTCTCCCTGGTCTGGCTGCCCTTCGACGCCGACGACACCTCCGGCGGCCGGCTCGCCGGGCCCGGCGACGGGCACCTGCTCGGCACCGACAAGCTCGGCCGGGACCTGTTCACCCAGCTGATGACGGGCTCCCGGATCGCCGTCGAGGCCGGACTCGGCTCGGTGACGATCGCCGCGCTCGTCGGTGTCGTCCTCGGCGTGCTCGCCGCGTTCGCGCAGGGCTGGCTGGACGACACCGTCGCCGCGTTCCTCGACATCCTCATCGCGTTCCCGACCCTGCTGCTGGCGATGCTCGTCGTCGCCGCCCGCTCGGCCACCCTCGGCTCGGCCGTCCTCGCGATCGGCCTCGCCCAGAGCGCGGTCGTCGCCCGGCTGGTGCGGATCCTGGTCAAACGGGTCCTGGCCCAGGACTACGTCACCGCCGCCCGCACCTCGGGCACCTCCTGGCCGCGTACCGTCGCCGGACACGTCCTGCCGAACATCTGGCCCACCCTCGTGGTCAACCTGGCCCTCCAGTTCGGCCTCGCCGTGCTCGCCGAGGCCGGTCTGTCCTACCTCGGCCTGGGCGCACCCCCGCCCAACGCCTCCTGGGG
>NZ_JBEOWS010000695.1:0-1452 GCF_040296125.1 Streptomyces sp. NPDC002265
CTGATTCCCAATCGTCCTTGTCAAGCCGGCTGGGGCGGCTCGGGGGTCCAGTGCCGTTGATCCCGGATGAGAGCCCATAGGACGTCGAGCCGACGGCGAGCGAGTGCGAGGATCGCCTGCTTGTGGCTCTTGCCCTCGTTCCTCTTGCGGTCGTAGAACGCCTTCGACGTAGGGCAGAAGCGCGCGGCGATCTGGGCCGAGAGGTAGAAGACACGCAGGAGTCGGCGGTGGTAGCGATGTGGTCGGCGCATGTTTCCACTGATCCGGCCTGAGTCCCGTGGGACCGGCGCGAGACCGGCGACTCCGGCAAGCCGTCCGGTGCTGCCGAAGGCGTCCATGTCCCCTCCGGTGCAGGCAATGAACTCCGCCCCCAGCAACGGACCCATTCCGGGCATGCTGACGATCGCTTCCGCGTCGCGATGCTCACGGAAGCGGGCCGCGATCTGCAGGTCGATGCCGGCAATCTCCTCGTCCAGCGCCAGCACGGCCTTGGCCAGGGTGCAGACCACAGCTGCGGCCGTGGCCTCCCCGGCGACAGCGGTGTGCTGGGCCTGCGCCGCGGCCGCTGCAGCGTCCGCCAGGGCCTGGGCGCCGCGAACCTGGCGGTTCTTCAACCAACTCGTCAGCCGGCTCGCACCGATCCGGCGCAGGGCTGCTGGCGTCTGGTAGCCGGTCAGCAGAGTGAGGGCGCCTTTGGACGCGGCGTAGTCGAACGCCCGCTCCAGAGCGGGGAAGTACTCCAGCATTTGAGCCCGCAGGCGGTTGATGGCCCGCGTGCGGTCGGCCGCCAGGTCATAGCGGCGAGCGGTGAGGATCTTCAGGTCCACTGCGATCTCGTCCCAGTCCTGCAGGGGCTGCAGGTCCCGGCGCATCCGTGCCTGGTCGGCGATGACGTAAGCGTCCTTGGCATCGGTCTTGCCGTCCCCTCGGTAGCTGTGGGAGGCATGGTGAACGGTGCGGCCAGGAATGTAGAGAAGCCGTTGACCGTGACTGTTGAGCAGAGCGATCAGCAGGGCGGCTCCGCCCGCGTTCAGATCGACTGCCCAGGTCACCGGGTCGTCCTCGGCCAGTGCAAGGACGTCGCCTATCAGCTCCAGCAGCTCAGCCTCGTTGTTCGGTACTCGGCGCGAGAGCACCTTCGTTCCGTCCGTGTCGATCACTGTGCAGTGGTGCGCGGCCTTGCCGGCATCCGTCCCCGCCCAGAGCTCGGGCACCCGAGCCTCCCTCGCCGATCGGTTGACTGGTCCCTGCAGACGACCACGCCGACGTGTCCTTACGAAGCGATCTCTGTTCGCTCATCCCAATGAGTGGCCGTGTCGTCGCGGGGCACCGGGCGGCCTATCAGTCAAAGCCACACGTACGGCATGAGCGCTTTCAGCCACACCCAGGCCCCTGGGTCTGCCGATCGTACGAAGGACCGGAACCAACCCGCCAACAAGGTAAGGAGCGCTT
>NZ_JBEOWS010000696.1:0-1441 GCF_040296125.1 Streptomyces sp. NPDC002265
GAAAAGAGAGACCATCATGGCTTTCAAGAACAACCCCAGCCGTCGCCGCTTCATGGTCGGCACGGGCGCGGCGGTGGCCGCGGCGCTCAGCCCGATCGGCCCGGCCTCCGTGTTCACACCGGCCACGGCGAGCGCGGCCAACGGCCGGCTCATCCCCGCAGGCAAGCTGGGCACGATCACCTACAGCCAGCGCGACGTACCCACCCGGGTCGGCATCGCGGCGAGCAAAGCGCTCGGCGTCGCCCCCACCATGGGCTACCTGGGCGGCCCGAACTTCCCGAAGGACCCCACCGACCTCGGCCCGCTGGTGCCGCTGCCCGGCGGCTGGACGGAGCTGTTCGAGTTCCTCGCGAAGTGCGGCTTCAAGCAGATCGAGTTCGCCGGCTACGGCCAGAACGCCGCGAACCCCGGCGGAGACGTGCCCAACCCGGCGCCCGGCGGCGTCACCACACCGCAGTCGCGGGCCGCGTACCTGGCGTACGCGCGCACCCTGCGCGGCTTCCTCGACGCCTACGGCCTGGAGGCGATCGGCAACCACGGGTTCATCCCCAACACGTGGTACGGCCCGAACAGCGCCGGCGGCACCATGGCCGCGCAGGACTACGAGCGGCTGCAGACCGAGCTGGAGTTCGCGGCGATCCTGGGCACACCGTTCATGGGTACCGGCAACGACCCGACGAACTCGGGCAACCGCAACATCGAGCCGTGGACCGTCGCCGGCGAGAAGTGGGAAGCGCTGAACACGATCAGCCGGCAGTGGGGGATCCGCCTCTACACCCACAACCACTCACCGGCGTACAACTTCCTTCAGGACGGTCCGATGGTCACCGTGACCCAGGACCGTGTGACCGGCAAGCCGATCGTGCCCACGCAGGTACGAGGCGAGTCGGGCAAGCGCCTCATGCAGCACTATCTCGACGTCACCGACCCGGCCCTGTGCGTCATCGAGATGGACGTGTACTGGGCGCACGTCGCCCAGCACCAGTGGCGGTGGCGCTACGACTGGGAGGGCAACCGCGTCGAGGACATCTTCGACCCGGCCGCCCAGGTCGCCAAGCAGCCCCAGCGCTACCAGCTCTTCCACGCCAAGGACGGCGACGCCACCGGCGAGGCGCCCGGCGTCGGCAACGGCTACAACTTCATCCCGTTCGGGGACCCCCGCAGCGACATCGCCTACACCAGCTTCTACCAGGGCGTCGGCGCCAAGGGGCACTACAACTCGAACTACGAGCAGGACAACGCCCCGGGCGGCACCGCGGATCCGGGCCAGTCCCTGCGCTTCTCCAGGATCAGCGCGGCCGGCATGACGGCACTGCGCGGCTGACACCCGCCGGCACTCCGTCCCGCCCACGGGGCGGGGGGGGCGCGGGCGGGGGGGGGCGGGGCCGGGGGGGGGGGGGGCGCCGGCCGCCGCGGGGGGGGGGGGGTGGGGGGGCGCCGA
>NZ_JBEOWS010000697.1:0-1422 GCF_040296125.1 Streptomyces sp. NPDC002265
CCTCCGAGGCCCGGCCGTCTGGACGGCCGGGCGAGCGGGCACGCCTGCGTCCGGCGCGGACGCGGTCGTCGTGGGGGCCGGTGTGATCGGTGCCTCGGTGGCACTGGAGCTGGCGCGCACCGGTCGGCGCGTGGTGGTCGTCGACAAGGCCGGCGGCGTCGGCCACGGATCCACCAGCGCGTCGAGCGCGATCATCCGTTTCAACTACTCGACCTGGGACGGTGTCACCACCGCCTGGGAGTCCCGGCACTGCTGGACACGGTGGGCCGAGCACCTGGGCACCGGGCCCGGCCCCGCGCTGGCGGCGTTCCGGCGGACCGGGGCGGTGCTCCTGGACGCACCCGGCTCCGGGACGTCGCAGGTCGTCGCGCTGTTCGAGCGGGCCGGTGTGCCGTACGAGCGCTGGGACGCGGCCATGCTGCGCCGCCGGGTCCCCGGGATCGACGCGGGGCGCTACGGGCCGCCCAGGTCCCTGCTCGACGAGGCGTTCTTCGGCGGCCCGAAGGGGGAGTTCGGTGCGCTGTTCACCCCCGACGCGGGTTTCGTCGACGACCCACGGCTCGCGGCACAGAATCTCGCGGACGCGGCGGCCCGCAGCGGGGTGCGATTCCTCCTGCGGCGCGAGGTCGTCGGTGTGCTGCGCGGCGGGGAACGGGTGGCGGGCGTCCGGATCGCCGACGGCACCGCGATCACGGCACCGGTGGTGGTCAACGCCGCCGGACCCTGGTCGAGCGGGTTCAACCGGCTGGCCGGGGTCGGGTCCGAGTTCACCGTCGGGGTGCGCCCGCTGCGCGAGGAGGTGCATCAGGTGGCCTCGCCGGTCCGGCGGGGCGACGGGACCGGCGCGGGCCCGGGCGGCACCGGGACCGCGTCCGGCCCGATCGTGGCCGATGTCGACCTCGGGGTCTATCTGCGCCCGTCCGGCGGACACGTCCTCATCGGCAGTACGCTGCCCGCCTGCGACCCCAGGGAGTGGCTCGACGATCCCGACGCGTGCAACCCTCATCCGACGCCCGGCCGGTTCGAGACCCAGGTGACCAGGGCCGCACGCCGGTTCCCGCTCCTCGGCGTCCCGAACCGGCCGACCGGCGTCGCCGGTGTCTACGACGCCGCCGACGACTGGTCCCCCGTCTACGACCGCACCGATCTGGCCGGCTTCTACGTCGCCATGGGCACGAGCGGCAACCAGTTCAAGAACGCTCCCCTGGCGGGCCGGTTCCTGGCCACCCTGGTCGACCGGGTCGAGGCCGGCCACGACCACGACCGCGATCCGCTGCGGTACACGGGGGAGCACACCGGCCTCGTCGTCGATCTGGGTGCCTTCTCCCGCAGACGGCCCGTCGCCGAGGGCGCCGCCGCCAGGACGGTCCTGGACTGACGTCCGGCGGGAGACACGGGGCCGGTGCCGTCCGGCGCGTCGGC
>NZ_JBEOWS010000698.1:0-1413 GCF_040296125.1 Streptomyces sp. NPDC002265
CAAGGCCATGAAGTTACGGGTCGGGTCCCTGGCTGCGAGTGGGGTCTGGTCTGGAAGAACGCCGGACGTGAGAAGCGGAGCCCCGGTAGAACTGGCTGGTCCGCCAAGACAAGCCGTTCACAGCACCGGAGGCTCCGCTGTCGGGTCAGTGTGTCATCAGCCGCGAGATCGCGGTAGCCGACGGTCTTTTCGCTCCGGGTCACTTGGGTGAGCTGACGCAGATCGTCCCGTTCGAGATGGTTGATGCCGCCCTGGCCGAGTGCGGGGCCGTTCAGCGGCGGTTGCGGAAACTCCCGGCCCGGGTGGTCGTCTACCTCCTCCTGGCCGCCGCTCTGTTCGAGGAATGCGGCTATCCGGCCGTGTGGGCCAAACTGACCTCCGCACTGCACTGCCTGCCGGTCCCGAAGGTCACCGCCACGGCGCTGTGGCACGCCCGTGCCCGGCTCGGTGTTCGCCCCGTGCGGGCTCTGTTCGACCTGCTGCGCGGCCCGGCGAGCGCGATCCGCACCACCGGGGCCCGCTGGGCGGGTCTGCTGGTCGTCGCCGTCGACGGCACCTACCTCGACGTCCCCGACGGTCCCGCCACCCGGGCCCACCTGGGTAAAAGCTCCAACCAGTACGCTGTTTCGGGCTATCCGCAGATCTGCCTGGTCACCCTGGTCGCCTGTGGCACCCGGGCCGTGATCGACGCGGTTTTCGGCCCGCGCATCAGCGGCGAGAGCACCCACGGCAAGCGCCTGGCCCGCTCCCTGCACGAGGGCATGATCGTCCTGTTGGACCGCGGCTTGTCCTCCAACGCCTTCCTGACCACGGTCGCGGACACCGGCGCCGCATTCCTCGCCCGGCTCTCCTCCACCCGCAAACCCCCGGTCCTGCACCGCTACGAGGACGGCTCGTTCCTGTCCAGGATCGGCCGGCTGGAGGTCCGCGTCATCGAGTGCGAGATCACCATCGCCACCACCGCTGGGCACACCACCGGCGTCTACCGGCTGGCCACCACCTTGCTCGACCACCGCCGCCATCCGGCATTCGAGCTGGTCAAGCTGTATCACGAGCGGTGGGAAGTGGAATCCTCCTTCTTCGCGGTCAAGAAGTCCATGCTCGGGCGCCGGGTCCTGCGCGCCCGGACCATGCCCGGTATTGCCCAGGAGGTCTACGCGCTGCTGACCGTCTACCAGCTGATCAGGATCGCCATCGCCGACGCCACCGCGACCCTCCCCGACATGGACCCCGACCGGGCCAGCTTCAGCATCGCCCTCCAGACCGCCCGCGACCAGGTCATCCAAGCCGCAGGCGTGATCGCCGACACCATCGTCGACCTCGTCGGAACCATCGGACGAGCCGTCCTGAACCAGCCGATGACAGCACGCCGACTCCGCGTCAGTCCCCGCGCCGTCAAGCGACCACTGTCCC
>NZ_JBEOWS010000699.1:0-1404 GCF_040296125.1 Streptomyces sp. NPDC002265
CCGGCCGTCGCCGCGGTGACGAAGTCCGGCTCCCCGCGGCGGTGTTCGAGCTCCTCGACGGTGGCCGCCGCGCCGCGCAGCGCGCCGGCCACCATACGGGCGGCGTTGGCGCAGTGCAGGCGCTCGTCGGCGGCCCAGCGCTGTCGCAGCACCGCCTCCGCGAGCAGCGCGTCGAGGCCGTCCAGGGCGCGGCGGGCGTCGTCCGCGCCGGTCAGCTCCCACCAGCGGTCCACGGCCCGGCGCCAGCGCAGGACCACGAGGACGACGGCCAGGGCCACTCCGAACAGGGCGCCCAGCAGCCCCGCCCAGGGCGGTACGGACACCCCCGTGACGCTCAGCAGCGCCCCGCCCAGGGCGCCCACGGCTCCCGCCGCGGCCTGTGCGGCCGCACCCGAGCCCGTGGCGGCGCGGCCGGGCTGCCGCAGGCCGGTCAGCAGGCTGCCGCCGACCAGGACCAGCAGGACGGCGAGCGCGGCGAGGGTCCCGGGCCAGGGCCACAGGGCCGCGAGCGCGCAGGCGGCCAGGGCGCCGGCCAGCTGTCCGGGGCCGGTCGCGGAGACCGCGAAGTCCTGGTCGGCCGAGACGAGTCCGGGCAGTTCGGGCGGACAGCGCCGGTCGGCCTCGGCGAGCAGCCCCGCGCTGGACGCGGGTGCCACCTGCTCGGAGAGGGCGGCGAAGCGTTCGGCGACACTGCGCAGGGCCAGCCGCTCGGCGAGCATCCGTTCGGCGAGCCGGTGCAGTCCGTCCCCCACGGCCTCCCGGCTGCCCGTGTACGGCGGGACCCGCACCCCGAGATCGGCCAGGGCCAGCGCCGATTCGGGGGTGGCCGGGGAAGCTCCCGCGGCGCCCTCCTGGAGGGCTCTGGCGACCAGTGCGCGGTAGCTGCCGAGGGTGCGCGAGGCGGTGTCGAGTGCCGAGGCGACGGCGCGTCGGCCGGTTCCGAGGAGCAGTCCGCTGCCGCTGCCGAGCTGCGCCCAGCCCGCGCAGGCGTCGTCGAGGGCGTCGGCGCAGCCGGTGTACGCCCGGTCGGCCGGGCCGCCGGGGACCCGGTGGCCCGGGACCGGTCCGGTGGGCCGGCCCGCGGCGAGTTCGTCGACCGGCTTGGGGAGTTCGATCCTGGCGGTGTCCTCGCCGTCCGGCGACAGCGGGGTGCCGGCGGACCGTTCACCGGCGAACCGGTTCAGTGCCTCGCGCCAGGCGCGCGCCCGGGCGGCGCCGGACAGGTCGTGCTCCAGCACGCGGACGCCGGGGACCGCCACGGCGTCCGGGAACCCGGCGAGCGTGTCCAGGGTCTCGTCGAACAGCGCCCGCAGCAGGTCCACGAGGACGGCCAGCGCTTCCGGGTCGTCGGCGCCGACGGGGTCGCCCGCGGTGCGGGCGGCCCGCAGGTCCCCGGCCCAGAGC
>NZ_JBEOWS010000700.1:0-1374 GCF_040296125.1 Streptomyces sp. NPDC002265
TGGAACGGCCAGCCCCTCGACCACACCCGCACCAGCCACCTCGCCCGCCTCGACCTCACGCTCGCGGCATAACTGCACATTTGGCCAGCAGGATCCCTGTGTGCGTGAAAATCGGTGTGTGGTCGTCCGGCGGACGTCGTGTCGCCTTGGCGCGTTCCGAGCCCGCCCCCTGCCATCTGGAGCAGCCACCTGGACCGCCGCACGGCGCGAGGCATACGCCAACGACCAGGGAGCACCGAACAGCCTCATCGCGGTGTCCGGCAGCTCCAACCGGTCCAAGGCGGACAAGGACCCAGCCGACTGGCTGCCCGTACCGGCAGACCGGTGCACGTACGCCGCGGACTGGGTGGCGGACAAACTCCGCTGGAACCTGACCGCCGACGCCGGCGAGCGCGACGCACTGACCCGCCTCGCCGAAGCCTGCCCGGCCGCCACCGTCACCTACGAGCAGGTCCCGTAACCAAGGGGCAGGCCTTCTGGGGGGCCTGCTGAAGCACCGGGCTCCGGAGCCTTGGCCGGACACGGCCTGTCCCGTGGCCTCGGTCTCTTCCTTCGACGCAGCCGAGCGGGCCATGTGCGCCGTCAGTTCTCCGACGGGATCCGCGCGGCGATCTCCCGCGCCAGCCGCTCCGCCCGCACCGACATGCTCCCGCCCTCCTGCGCGACCGCCACCAGCAACGCGAGCAGATCGTGCGCCTCCTCCAGCGTCAGCACAGCCAGACGCTGCGCCGTGTCCGCGAGCGGCACACACAGGGCGGAGTCCCCATCGAGCGCGTCGTAGTCGTCCATAGCCTGGCACGTACCCGTCGGGCTCAAGGTCACGCCCACCCTCGGGGTTGGCGCGCCGAGGTTGGACAGCCCTTCAACCTCGGTTCGGAAGTCGCCTGGCTGCCGGCACGAGCTCAATTTGTTCCCGAGGAGCGGCAGCACCGACGCCTGCTGTCAGCATCGCCCAAGAGACTGAAGTTGGGTGTCATACGTTCCGTTCTCCCGCCTTGAACGGGCCGGTCGCGGGGGCGACGCACTTGTCGACGACGGTCTCCTCACCGGCCGCCGAGCCGTCCAGGCAGAGCCGTCCGCCCTGGTCACGCAGATCGAGAAAGAACCGCGTGGTCGTGTCGGACTGCTCAAGGCCGTGGATACGCCCGTCGATGTAGCCGAGACCGTTCAAGATCGCCCTGACCTTGGCGGGGGTGGGATCCGCCAGATCCCACAGCGCCCGGGCGATGCGCTCTTCATGGAGGTTGCCCGCGCACCAGTCACGAGCGTTCAACTCCACCGTAGTCGCAGGCCCGCCAGCGGCGGAAGAAGTCGTAGACCGCCCGCCAGTACGGGAAGTCGACCGGCATGGCCATCCACTTCACGCCGTTGTCG
>NZ_JBEOWS010000701.1:0-1362 GCF_040296125.1 Streptomyces sp. NPDC002265
GCATGTGGCGGGCGTGTTGTCGCTGGACGACGCGGTGAAGCTGGTGTCGGCGCGCGCCGCGCTGATGCAGGCTCTTCCCGCTGGTGGCGCGATGGCGGCGGTCCAGGCCACCGAGGACGAGGTGTTGCAGCATCTGACCGGCGAGGTCGGCATCGCGGCGCTCAACGGCCCTCGGTCCGTGGTCATTTCCGGTACAGAGGACGCGGTTGCGGCGATTGCCGAGGCGTTCGCCGCTCAGGGGCGTAAGACGTCCCGCCTGAAGGTCAGTCACGCGTTCCATTCGCCGTTGATGAACCCGATGCTGGAGCAGTTCGCGGAGGTCGTCGGCTGTCTGGTCTTCAACGAGCCCCGGATACCGGTCGTTTCGAACCTCACCGGTCGCCTGGCCGAGGCGTACACCCCCGACTACTGGGTGCGGCACGTGCGTGAAGCGGTGCGCTTCGCCGACGGTGTCCGGACCCTGCACGACCTGGGAGTGCAGACCTTCGTCGAGATCGGTCCCGGCGGTGTCCTCAGCGGCCTGGCGCAGGACTGTGTGGACGACATCGTCACCATCCCCGTACTGCGGGCAGACCGCCCCGAGCAGCAGGCAGTCGTCACCGCGCTCGCCGAACTGCACGTCAGCGGCGCCGAAGTGGACTGGCAGGCCCTCTTCCCAGGCGCTCACCGCGTTGCCCTGCCCACCTACCCCTTCCAGCGCGAGCGCTTCTGGCTGGATGCGGGCGAGGCCGCGGACGAGGGTCTGGTCGCGGCCACTCCGGCCGACGCGGCGGACTCCGGCTTCTGGGACAGCGTGGAGCGCGAGGACGCGGAGTCCCTCGCCGCGACCCTGGGCGTCGGTGCGGACGCCTCGCTGAGCGCGCTGTTGCCCCGGCTGTCCGCGTGGCGCCGTCAGCGTCGCGAGCAGTCCGTGGTCGACGGCTGGCGCTACCGCGTGACATGGAAGCCGCTCGGGCCGCTCCCTCAGCCCGGTGCCTCCGGGACCTGGCTGCTCGTCGTGGCCGACGAGAGCGAGTGGACCGCCTCCGTGCGTACCGCTCTCGGCGAGCGCGGCCTGGAACTGGTGACGCTCGTCGCCGGTCCCGGCACCGACCGCGGCACGCTGGCTCGCGAACTGGCGGGCGTCGGCCCGCTGACCGGCGTGCTGTCCCTGCTCGCCGAGGACGAGACTGCCTCGGCCGGTCACCCCGGCCTGTCGCACGGCCTCGCCGCGACCCTCTGCCTGGTGCAGGCGCTCGGCGACGCGGGTGTCGATGTCCCGTTGTGGTGCGCCACGCGCGGCGCGGTGGCCACCGGCCGCTCCGACCGCGTGGACCGTCCGCTGCAGTCGCAGGTGTGGGGCTTCGGCCGGGCGGCGGCGCT
>NZ_JBEOWS010000702.1:0-1330 GCF_040296125.1 Streptomyces sp. NPDC002265
AGGGCATCGCCGAGGAACTCGTACACGGGGACGGTCCGCAGGAGCGTGCGGACCGCGCGGTGCTCCGGCTCCGCCTCGCAGAGTGCCGTCTGGCATTCGGCGAGATCGAGGCGGCGATCCGGGTGATCGAGGAGTCCGGACGCATTGCTGCCGGACTCCCGGGACGCCTGGCGGCCCGTGTGGAAGAGGTCCGACGCGAAGTGGACCTGGATATCACCGAGAGGCTTGCCGATCCCGGCGCCGCTCAGACGTGAGCGCCCGCCCTCACACCTTGCCGGACAGACGTCCCGCGGCCAGCTCGTCGCTGAGGCCGCGCACCAGACCGGCACCGAGGAGGCCCAGCCGTACGACGAGCTTTTCGAACGCGGCCACCTGCTTGAACACCTCGCTGAACTGCTGCTGCTCCGCCAGCGGGATCTGCCGCACCTGAAGCTTGCGTACGTCCACACGCGAGGAACTCGACGCATGGGTGCCCGCCTGGCGAGCGTTGGCGGGGGCGCGCAGGGAGCCGGCCAGGAACCAGGCGTCCAGATGGTCCGGGTGCACGCGCAGCGCATGCAGCTGCGGTCCGAGAGCCGTCGGTCGGCCTTGGTGCACCCAGGCGGAAAAAGCGCGTGCCACACCCGCGACCACGACATCTCCCGGTTCGGCGATGACAGCTCCCGTCGCCTGTGCGTCCGTGGTCGACAGCCAGGTGCGGGGCTCGCCGTCCAGGAGCAGATCGGGGATCGTGAGCAGAGCAACACCGTTGTCGTCGGGCTGCCCCTCGCAGATCGTTCCGTCGGCGGGCTGCTGCCCCGAGCGCAGCATGAGCGCGCCTGCCCTCGTGAGCTCGCCCACGGTCGTCGTGGTCTGTGCCCCCATCTCGTCGTCCGACAGGTCCAGCGTGGCCAGACGTCCTCCCGTGTCACCGAGATCCGCGACGAGTCGCCCGAACTCGCTCCAGGAGTCTGCCAGTCGAGGCCCCTCACCGGAGGCCCCAGGAGTGACATGGCGACCGGGGGTGAGGTCGACTTCGTCGTCGAGGAGGTCGATGACGGGTACAGCGGCGACACACTCGGGCAGTACACGCTGCGCCGAGGTCGCTTTCCCGGCGCCTGCCATGCCACTACCGCCAGTCGCCCCGCCCTCGGCGATCGCGGACCGGACAAAGGCGCCGAGCGCGTCCCAGTCCGGCATGGACTCCCGGGTCGAGGCTCGCGGGAAGCGAGAGGCTCCGTCGATGAGCAGCAGCTCGCCCGAGCCCGTTGAGGCCTCATCAGTCGCGGGCATGCGCAGCACCCAGAGCTGCAGGGACACACTGTGCGGAGGCGCGGGGGGGGGCGGCGGC
>NZ_JBEOWS010000703.1:0-1323 GCF_040296125.1 Streptomyces sp. NPDC002265
CCTAGAACGCAGGGGTGGCCCGCCCGACGAAGGTTAGTGCCTGGCACTCATGCGAGTCGGTCGACAAGGATCATCGCGACATCGTCCGCCAGGTGGCCTTCGGTGTGGCGGATCAATGCCTGGTGCAGTTGCTCAAGGAACTCTGGCGGCGTGGTATCGGCGCCTATCGACTCCATGGCCTCAGGCAGGGGGAAGAAGTCGTTGTCGCGGTTGCGGGCTTCGATGACGCCGTCGGTGTAGAGCAGCAGGCGGCCGCCGGGTACGAACGGATAGCTCTCGGGCTTTTCGGGAGGGTCGGTGATGAGGTCTTCCAGACCGAGCGGCGGCAGTGGCTCGGCGGGCATCAGGGCCTGGACCCGACCCTGATGCAGCAGCAGCGGGGGCGGGTGGCCGCGGTTGATCAGTTGCACCACGGGGGTATCCGGCACCTGGGCCATGAGAGCCGTGGTAAATCCCTCCATCAGGGCCTCCTGGTCGAACGCACCGGGCACGTCGGCCTCCCGGAGCAGCGCGGCAGCGCAGTGGTCCATGACCTCCAACAGCTCGTCCTCGTAGTGCGCGGCGTCCCGGAACGCGCCGAGCGCCACCGCGACCGCGCGCATGGCGTTGAGTCCCTTGCCCCGGACGTCCCCCACGATCATGCGGACGCCGTACCGTGTTCGCACGGCCTCGTACAGATCACCGCCGACCTGTGCCCCGGTTCCGGCCGCCAGGCAGAGGCTAGCCGCCCGCACCGGGCCCAGGCGCTCGGGGACGGGCCGCAGTATGACGTCCTGTGCTGCCACGGCGATCCGGCGGACCTGGTCGAGCTCGCTCCGCCTGCGGGTACGCACGGCTCTGCTGGTGATGAATGCGGCCACGGATACCAGGGCCAGAGCCAGAAAGTTGGTATAGACCTGCAGGCTGGCCCAGGCCTGGTTGTAGGTGGCGGTGGTCACGCTGATCGCTACCGCCAGGGCCGCGGCCGAGGTGGTGCCCTTGGGGCCCATCGTCACTGCGGCCAGCGCAGGCACCGCGGCGAGGAAGGGGCCCGTATAGATGAAGTGTGCCGGCGAAAGTTCGATAGCCAGCACGGCCAGCGCGATCGCGAACGGTACACACATCGCCAGCGTGAACAGGACTCCACTTCGACCGCCCGCTCCTGATCGGGGCGAGGCTCCTGGTCGATGCTTGCGGAACGACCGCATGGCCACAGTCTGCCGCGTTGAAGTTGAATGCTCCACTCACGTTCTTGTGCGGCCTTGGGGAGAGACCGCGACACCTGCCCTTCCTCGCCACCGGCCTGCGACGACAGCACGCCTCGCGCAGCACGTGCGGCGGCCC
>NZ_JBEOWS010000704.1:0-1320 GCF_040296125.1 Streptomyces sp. NPDC002265
ACCTGCGCATTCGCAGATGGGCCGCTGTGTCCGGGTGGGCGATACTGGGTTCGAACCAGTGACCTCTTCGGTGTGAACGAAGCGCTCTCCCACTGAGCTAATCGCCCGGGCACAGGAAGAACATTACCCCATGTCAGGGGGTGCCTGTGACCGGCGGCGGACGAGGCCGGCCGGTCCCCGCGACCGGCCCGGGATCACTGGTCCTTGATCTTCCAGGGCATCACGACGCCGAACTTCGAGACGTAGATCCCGACGAGGACGGCCACGATCACCAGGCCGATCGCCGTCAGGGTGATGTTGCGTCGCCGCACCCTGGGGTCGAGTGCCTTCTGTGCCGCCTCGGTGACCTTGCGTTTGGTCCAGCGCAGCACCAGCTGGGCCCACACGAACTCGGTCGCCCAGATCGCCATACCGCCGAAGATCACGACCCAGCCCGGTCCGGGCAGCGGCAGCATGATCACGCCGGCCGCCATGACCGCCAGGCCCACCACGAAGACGCCCACCTGCCAGCTCAGGTGCAGCATCCGGCGAGCCTTGACGAACTCCGGCGCCTTGGAGCCGAGCCCGCTGCCGTCCGGCCCGTCCGCCCCGTCCAACCCGCTCGGCCCGCCCGCTCTCGCCTCGTCCGGTTTCCCGGCCGGCCCGGTCTCGTCCGATGTCACCGCGACCTCGCCCGGTTCGTCACTCCCCGTGTTCATACCGATGAACACTACCCGAGACAATCCGGTCACCGAAATGGTCGTAGCACCCGAACGGATCCTCGGCCGAAAGAGTTACATAAACGCACGCAAAACACTCAGAGGGGTTTACAACGGCACCGTAGGTGGCATGTCGATTTCGCCGACGTGCGAATCCCCGAGCGCACACTGAGCGGAAAGGCCCTGGCGCTTATGAACACCACGGTCAGCTGCGAGCTGCACCTGCGCCTCGTTGTGTCGAGCGAGTCATCCCTGCCTGTCCCCGCAGGCCTGCGGTACGACACGGCCGACCCCTATGCCGTGCACGCCACCTTCCACACCGGAGCCGAGGAGACCGTCGAGTGGGTGTTCGCCCGCGACCTCCTGGCTGAGGGGCTTCATCGTCCCACCGGTACCGGCGACGTCCGCGTATGGCCGTCACGCAGCCACGGTCAGGGTGTCGTGTGTATCGCCCTGAGCTCTCCAGAGGGTGAGGCTCTGCTCGAGGCCCCGGCGCGGGCCCTGGAGTCGTTCCTGAAGCGGACTGATGCCGCCGCTGCCGGTGGCGCGCTACCACCTGCTCCTGGCGTACGGGGTGCTGCTGACCGGGGCGGGTCTGCTGCTGGGGTGGGAGACCAGGCGG
>NZ_JBEOWS010000705.1:0-1317 GCF_040296125.1 Streptomyces sp. NPDC002265
GGATGGCGTCCCGCTTGATGGTGTAGCCGATCAAGGCTGGGGCGTGCGCCCGGGGCGTGTGTCGATAGGGATTCCGCTCCCTGCCCAGCAGGCGGGCCACCTGCAACTCTCCTTGGTGAACGGCCAGTTCAACCCGGGAGGTGCATGGTGGCCCTGTCCCAGTCTGACCTACTACGCCTGCTGGAGGCACGTTCGGCAGACGGACTCGAACTCGTCCGCTCGGTGGCCGAGCGGATGCTCCAGGAACTGATCGAGGCCGAGGCGAGCGCGCGGATCGGCGCGCAGTGGAACGAGCACACCGACACCCGCACCGCGCTGCGCAACGGGCACCGGGACAAGACCCTGACCACACAGGCCGGCGATCTGGACCTGGCCATACCCAAACTGCGCGCGGGCAGCTTCTTCCCCAGCCTGCTCGAGCGCCGCCGCCGCATCGACCAGGCCCTGTTCGCCGTCGTGATGGAGGCCTACGTCCACGGAGTGTCCACCCGATCGGTCGACGAGCTGGTCAAGGCCCTCGGCGCGGACAGCGGCATCTCCAAGAGCCAGGTCTCACGGATCTGCGCGGACCTGGACACCCAGCTGTCCGCATTTCGCACCCGGCCCCTGAACCACATCCGCTTCCCCTACATGTATCTGGACGCGACGTACTGCAAGGCCAGGGTCGCCCACCAGATCGTCTCCCGGGCCGTGGTGATCGCCACCGGCATCACCGAGGACGGCGGCCGCGAAGTGCTGGGCGTGATGGTCGGAGACAGCGAGACCGAGGTGTTCTGGACCCAGTTCCTGCGCTCGTTGCGCGAACGCGGGCTGAGCGGGGTCCGTCTCGTGCTCGGCGACCACCACGCCGGCCTGGTCAAGGCGATCCGCAAGGTGATGATCGGTGCTTCCTACCAGCGGTGTCGGGTGCATTTCCTGCGCAACGTCTTCAGCGTGATCCCGAAGGACGCCTCCGAGATGGTCGCCGCCACCATCCGCACCATCTTCGCCCAGCCCGACCAGACAGCCGTCCGCAGCCAGCTCGACACGGTCGCCGGCATGCTCGGCGCACAGTTCCCCCAGGTCAAGCGGATGCTCCTGGACGCCAAAGACGATCTGACGGCCTTCGCGGCCTTCCCAGAACGCCACTGGAAGAAGATCCAGTCCACGAACCCGCTGGAGCGGGTCAACCGGGAGATCAAACGTCGCGTCGACGTCGTCCAGGTCTTTCCCAACGACGACGCACTGCTACGGCTGGTCACCGCCGTGCTCTTCGAAATGCACGACGAGTGGATCGCCTTCCCCCGCCGCTACCTTCCCGAAGGCAGCATGGACCAG
>NZ_JBEOWS010000706.1:0-1310 GCF_040296125.1 Streptomyces sp. NPDC002265
GCCCGTTCGGCGAACTACTCGGCCAACATGGCGATCGACTCGGCCCGCAGCGCGCTGCGCTCCTCCTACAGCGCCCAGGCGTCGGCACGCAGCGCACGAGCGTCCGCGATCGCGGCGGGCAAGGACGCGGCGACGGCATCGGCCGCGGCCACCGAAGCCCGTAACATCGCCGCCTCGAAGCGGAAGCTGGAGGTGCTGGACGCTGCGGACAAGGCGGCCGCGCAGGCACGGCAGAACCGGGCGAACGGCACGGACCCGGCTGACAGCAGCACCCACGACCACGTCAACTCGGACGGCAGCAACGGCGACAACGACGAGTGGTACACGGACGCGGGCTTCTACGCGGACGCGTTCAACTACATCAGCATCGGCACCGGATTCGTCGCCGCCGGCCTCGGCATGGCCAGCCTCGCGTTCCCGCCGCTCGCCCCGGTCGCGATGGCCTTCGGGTACGTATCGCTCGGAACCGCCGCCATCAGCACGGTGTTCACCGGCTTCGAATACGGCTTCGGCAGCCGTGAGTTCGCGATGTCCGCCGCCGGTACGGCCCTCGGCCTGATCACGTTCGGCCAGTCCCAGGCGATCGGAGCACTCGGCAAGGTGGCGATCAAGGGGGTGGTGACGGAGGTGGCACCGGTGGCCACGCACATCACGCAGTTCGCGCACGACCTGGTGTCCCCGGTCACCGGTCTGCTGTCGCTGTTCTGACAAGGGTCCCGGCGTGACGGCATCGTCATGCCGGGGCATCATCACCCGAAATGACCGACGGGGGCCGGTGATTCGTCGCCGGCCCCCGCCCCCCGTCCCGGAAGGACACCGCTCTCGTGCTCGCGTCCGTCTCGATCGAGTGGCTGTGGCTGCTGGCCGCAGCCGCCACCGTGATCCACTGCTTCGCCATGGCCAGGTGGATCCCGGTCCGAAAGCTCTCGGTGGCCTACCCGTTCGTCATCGTGGTCTGCGGCATCGGCGCGGGCGCGTTCGGGCGGCGGGCCGGTTTCGGGCTGGACGCCATGCTGGTGATGTACGCGTTCGCCCTCCTCGGTCTGACCATCGGACTGTTCCCGACCCGCAAACTGTTCAGGACCTGGGCGGACGAGATCGGCAACGGGGTGACCCGCGACCGGTACGACTATCCGCGCCTGCACCTCGTGTTCTGTGTCGTCGTCGTGGTCGCCCTGCTGGCCGCGGGCTTCGCACTGACCCGCTGACCGCGCCGACCCCGCTCACCGAACGCACGCAGGGAGCCTCCGAGACCCGGGGTACGGGTCTCGGAGGCTCCCTGCGTGTACTGCTTCGGGGGCTACTTCACG
>NZ_JBEOWS010000707.1:0-1296 GCF_040296125.1 Streptomyces sp. NPDC002265
CTGCCCGAACCCCGCAGGAAGCCCCGGAGACGTGCCGACCGAACCGAAACCCTCCGGCCGCCACCTGCGCGTGGCCGCGGACGCCGGCGTCACCCCGCCGACCAGCGAGACACCGGCAACAGCAGCAGCCGAAGCAGCCGCACCACCGACGAACACCCGCCGCGAGAACCCCTGCCGGGCAGCGTGCGACACCGGCTGCGAGCCGGAACCCTCCCCAGCCGGCGGCTCCATGGAAGACATGGTCATGAAAATTTCCTTTCGCAATGAACCTCGAACACCGGAGCACAGCCCCGGAGATCCGAAACTTAGGAGCATATGCTCTTTTTTGTCAGCGGGACGAGCGGGATGCGGCGGCCCGGTAGGGGGCGAGGAACGCGGTCAGCGCCGTCAGCATCTCCTCGGGAGCCTCTTCGGCGACCCAGTGGCCGCAGTCGGGGATGACCAGGCTCCGCACGTCGTCCGCGACGCTCCGCATCGTGTTCCCGACTCCCTCGCCGACGCTTGCCGCTCCGCCGATCGCCAGGACGGGCAGGGTCAGCCGCCGGGCCTTGCGCTGCTCGTTCTGTGCGAAGGAGGCCTCGAAGGCGCGGTACCACCCGAAGCTGCCGCGCAGAGCGTCACGGTGGGAGGCGAGGAGGTCGACGTAGTACCTCACATCGCGCTCGGGAAGCCTCCTCGCGGCCTTGGTGGTGAACTGCCAGCCGAAGTAGACGTCCTCACGTCCCCTGACCAGCTGTTCGTTCACCTTGTCGAGCCGGTTGAAGGGGAAGTGCCACAGCATGTCGTTGCCGCGCGCGGTGCCGAACAGGGACGGGGAGGCAGTCACGCCCGGGATGACGGCCTCGGCGACAGCCAGACGGTCGATCCGGTCCGGGTGATCGGCGGCCAGCGCGTAGCCGATCGGCATTCCGGTGTCGTGGCCGGCCACGGCGAACCGCTCGTGGCCGAGCGCGTCCATCAGCGCGACCAGGTCGCCGGCCAGGGTACGGGTGTCGTACCCGTCCTTCGGCTTGTCGGTCAGCCCGATCCCCCGCTGGTCGACGGCGATGACGGTGTAGTCCCGCGCCAGCGCCGGCATCAGCATCCGCCACGCGTACCAGTTCTGCGGCCAGCCGTGCACCAGCAGCAGCGGCGGACCATCACCCCCGATCACCACGTGCTGACGCAGCCCGCCGGCCCGGACGAACCGGCTCGAGAACGTCTGCCCGAACCCCGCAGGAAGCCCCGGAGACGTGCCGACCGAACCGAAACCCTCCGGCCGCCACCTGCGCGTGGCCGCGGACGCCGGCGTCACCC
>NZ_JBEOWS010000708.1:0-1295 GCF_040296125.1 Streptomyces sp. NPDC002265
AGCGGGCATGGATCAACGACCCGGCCAAGCGCAGGGAGTCCACACCACAAACCTCATAGCGTCACGACCGTCTCACTGGACTTGAAATCTTCCGGGGACGCGCGCGACAGCGGCGTATCTCCAGCAACACCCATCCGAGAGTCAGGAAGACGCGGCCGCATGTGAACTCGCTGGCATCCCTTCCAAAGACTGCACAATCTCCGTTGACTGACATGAGCGTCTGCCGTTCGAAGGCCCCTGGAGGCTCCCCGTGCACACCACCATTTTCCTGCTGCGCGACGCGCTGGGCCTTGGTGCCGGTCTGGTGCTCATGTGGGAGCTGAACCGCCAGGCTTCGGGACCGGGCTGGAGGAAGCCGCGGGTCTTCACAGCTGTGGGGGCTGGGCTACTTGCCGCGCTGCTGGCCGCCTACGCATAGAGGGCGCCAGTCGACGTGCCCCTTGCCCGCCCAGAGAGACTCCATCACCTGCGGGGTAACCTCCCGGCGGAGGGGTGCCATGACAGAGTGGATCATGTTGGCCTGCGGATGCTTGATGGCGTCCATGGGGGCGTTGACCTTGAATGGTTGGCGTAGAGCGCAGTACAGGCATCCCCGGAAGGCTGGTTGGGGTTTCATCCTGATTGGTGCCGGTTTCTCCTTGGACGGAGTGCCGAGGCTGGTCGGGTGGTCCTATGCGGTGGGTGCGGCCCTCGCCGGCGTAGCCGTGATTTTCGTCGTGCTCGGCGGGTTGCTTCAGCTCCTCGGTAGGACAACGCCAAGGGCAGACCGACTCCTGACATCACTAGCTGACACCAACAAGCCCGAACCGCACCGGGCAACAGCGAACGTCAACGGTGTGCCAGCCGAGGAAGAGCAAGGCCCGACCTTTGGCGATGATGGCCCGCGACCGACCTGATAAGGAAGCGGACCGAGCGCAAAGCGTCCAGGTACAGCCCGGATCAGTCTTCGGCGTCGTGGTAGTAGACCGTAAGACTTGGCCGATAGCCGTCCGCGGTGATCTCCGTATGCATGACGAGATCCTGAACCTCGACCAAGCCAAGGTCTTCGATCGAGTCTGCGACTCTACGGAGCAGCGCAGGCACGTCATCCTGCCCGGTTCCCTCCGGGTTGGCCTGGGAGAAGTGTTTGATCGTCCACGATTCCATGTGCTCATGATCGCGCAAGCGCCAGCCGTCAATGCTGTCCCGTCCAGGCGGACCATCTAGGGTCCGTCTTCAAACGGATCTTGCCCAGAGCAGGAATGACGCGAGACTGACCGCTGCCTCGTAGGAGGTGGCGGTCTTGTCGTATCTGG
>NZ_JBEOWS010000709.1:0-1291 GCF_040296125.1 Streptomyces sp. NPDC002265
ATCCTGTGGTGGCGACGCGGAGCGTCGCGGTGGTGTTCCGGCGGAGCCGGACTGTGCTCGGTGACGGTGACGGATCGCTTGTGTGTTCCCGGTGATGTCGCGGGTTCGATATGCCTAGTGTGATCGTCATGCAGCTCCGGTACGCCTTCAGGTTGTACCCCGACGCCGCTCAGCAGGCCGCGCTGGCCAGGGCGTTCGGGTGCGCCCGCGTCGTGTTCAACGACGCGGTCCGCGCCCGTGAGGACGCCCGCAGGACCGGGCTGCCGTTCCCGACGGCCGGACAGCTGTCCCGACAGCTGATCACCGAGGCGAAGCGGACGAAGGAACGGTCCTGGCTGGGCGAGGTCTGTGCGGTGGTGCTCCAGCAGTCCCTGCGCGATGCCGAGGCCGCCTACCGCAACTTCTTCACCTCGCTCAAGGGCACCCGCAAGGGCCGCAAACTGGGTGCGCCCCGCCTGAAGTCCCGCAAGGACACCCGGCAGTCGATCCGGTTCACCGCCAACGCCCGCTGGAAGATCACCGACGGCGGACGGCTGAACCTGCCGAAGATCGGTGCGGTGAAGGTGAAGTGGTCACGCACCCTGCCCTCCACACCATCCTCAGTCACCGTGATCAAGGACGCGGCAGGCAGATTCTTCGCCTCCTTCGTCATCGACACCGACCCCGCCGCCGACGCCGCACGAATGCCCGACACCGACCGCACCATCGGCATCGACCTCGGCCTCACGCACTTCGCCGTCCTGTCCGACGGCACGAAGATCGACTCCCCCCGCTGGTTGCGGCGCGCGGAGAAAAAGCTGAAGAAGACGCAGAAGGAGCTGTCCGGCAAGCAAAAGGGATCGAAGAACCGCGCCAAGGCCCGTCTCAAGGTCGCCCGCGCCCATGCCAAGGTCGCTGATGCCCGCCGGGATTTCCACCACCAGCTCTCCACGAAGCTGATCTCCGAGAACCAAGGAATCGCCGTGGAGGATTTGTCGGTGGCGGGACTGGCCCGCACCAGGCTGGCCAAGTCCGTCCACGACGCCGGCTGGTCGCAGTTCGTAGCCATGCTGGAGTACAAGGCAGCACGGTACGGACGCACGCTGGTGAAGATCGGGCGCTTCACACCGACCTCGCAGACCTGCTCCACCTGCGGCGCGGTCGACGGGCCCAAACCCCTGTCCGTGCGGGAGTGGACCTGCACCGCCTGCGGCACCGTCCACGACCGGGACACCAACGCCGCAATCAACGTCAGACAGGCCGCCGGACTGGCGGCATCGGCCTGCGGAGCGCCGGTAAGACCAGAACCCGT
>NZ_JBEOWS010000710.1:0-1287 GCF_040296125.1 Streptomyces sp. NPDC002265
CGAGAAGGCGCGCAGCCTGCGCCGTGGGGCGCAGGGGCGCTCCTGCCCGGCCGGCGCGATGTTCGTGACCGGCCCGGGGCGATCGGAGGGCCGCGCCCCCGGCGCTGACGGTGCATCGGCCGGCGGGCCGCCGGAGTGCTGTTCTGCGCAGAAGTTCTCGTCCTGTATCGCCTGGGTGTGTCGCTTGCGGCCCGGCCGGTGCGCCCACCGGATCGCCGCAGGGGGGTGCCGCTGCGGCGCCGGCGCCTCCTGAGTCCTTCTGATGCTCCCTTCCCGGGGCGGGTGCCCGCGGACGGAGAATGCCTGCCGGCCCGGACCGGCAGGCGAAAACTGAAATGGGAAGATGTTCAAGAATTCCTGACACTTCCTGGCCCTTGTTTCGCGGGTTCTGTTCCGTGCGGCATGGATGCTTCCGGGAAGGTGCCTGAATTTGGAGGTCCGGGCTTCGTCCGGACGGGAACAGATGCCGTATCCGTGCGTCATCCGCCCTCTGCCGATCTGGGCATTCGTGATGCTATGGTCGGTTGGTTCGCGTTCATGGAGAGAGGTACAGACCGGGAGGGATCGATGATCTCGACCGCCTCGGATTTGGCGGCATGGCTCGCAGAAATGTCCGACGACCGGGAAAGGGTATTCGACGACTGGCGTGCGGGTGGGGACGGAATGACTGTGCTCGCGGCCGGGGCGTCCTGGGATGCGGTCAGATTCTCCGAGGTGAGAGGGTATCGGGCGTACCTGGGTCTGCTCCGTGCGGTGAGCCCGGTCGGTCCCGTGCTGTGGGACTCCTGGTGCCGTCAGGTGTATTTCCTGACCGCTCCGGGGTGGGCGGATCTTTTGCGGGCTCTCGATGTGCGGGTGGTGTCCCGCGGCGGATGGCTGGCGGTCCCGGATCCGAGACTGCAGGTGGGGAGATTCGTGTGGATCATAGGAAGTCGGAACAGGCGGCTGACCTGCCCCGGACGGCTGTACCTCTCGGCTGTGCCGTCGGCTTCGGTTGATACCGAGGGCTGCACCGAAAAGGCCGGCAATTTCTCTCTGTGGGTGGCCATGGCGGCCCGGAGCCGGATGAGCAGGAATTTTCAGGTCGACCTTGTCGGGGATCTCGGACGGTCGGGTTCGGCCGCCCAGGATTCGCCAGGACCTTGACGGGGGATCTCGTTGCGGTTTTGGAAGATCTGGAAGGCACTGAGAGGTTTCCAACCTCAGTTTGAGCAGGTCAGATGCAGGGTGAGGACGGCCTGAACCAGGCTGGTGATGCGAGTCGTGGAACATCGCAGCTTGCGCAGG
>NZ_JBEOWS010000711.1:0-1240 GCF_040296125.1 Streptomyces sp. NPDC002265
CACGACGCCGCAGCTCAGCGGGGTAAGGGGAGGGACGTGCCATGACTCAATCCTCTCAGAGAATCGAGTCTCCATTCGAACCGGTGCGGTTCAGAGGCTCTCGCACGGGACATTCTCACGGCGGAGACACCTCCCTGGGGGCGGCAAACTGGCCTGTGACCGGCCTTGGGACTGGTGGGCGGGTCTGTCCAGCCAACGGCCCTGTCTCATTTTCGGTGGTGACGGGGGTTGGTGAGGGTCGTTGTCATTCGGGTGAAGGATGTCAACGCGTTTGTGCAGAGCTCAGCCGTCTGGCCTGCGGCAGAGTGATCCGCTCGGCCGGATTCTCGCTGCGCAGCTTGGCCAGCTGGCGCCTGGTCTGCTCGATTCGCACCTGTGGCGCGATCGCCAGATGCATCTGATCGGTTGTCGGAGGGCGGGGTTAGGGTCGGCGGCGGCAGATCGTCAGCAGCGGGAGACTCCATGTCGTCAGGGGACATACAGCAGGACATCGGGCACGTTCGGCCGGCCGGGTCCCGCGCGCTCGCGCCGATGCCCTTCGACGTCGAGGCCGTCTTTCCGGAGCTGGCCGGCACGGCCCGCGAGGTGACTCTCCTCTACCCGCGGGCGGGGCGGCCCGGACCTGGGGAGAGCTCGATCGGTGGGCCGTTGTTGTGGCCGGCCGGCGAGCCGTGGCCGGTGTGTGCCGAGCCGGGCCACTACAAGCCGCTCAGTGCACCCGTCGGCCCCGAGCCGGTCGCGATGGTCGCGGTGGTCCAGCTGTACGCGCGGGATGTGCCCGGTCTCGTCTTCCCTGCCGGTACCGATCTGCTGCAGATCCTGTGGTGCCCGCTCGTGCACGAGGACGGCCCGTGCGCGGCCGACCCCCGGGTTTATTGGCGCAGCACGGTGCTGACGGCCGCCGGTGGCGCCGCCGGAGAGCCGCCCCGTCCGCACACTGCGGAGGAGGAATTCCTGCCGCGCCCGTGCACCGTGTCCCCGACTTCGGCTGTGGAGTACCCGAACTGGGATCTGCCGGAGGGGCTCGGCGACCTGCTCGGCGAGCGGTTCGAGGCACTGCAGGGGGAACAGGGCTTTGACTACTTCGAGGTGGCCACCACGCAGCAGAGCAAGGTCGGCGGCTACCCGGGGTGGACCCAAAAGCCCAAGGCCATGAAGTTACGGGTCGGGTCCCTGGCTGCGAGTGGGGTCTGGTCTGGAAGAACGCCGGACGTGAGAAGCGGAGCCCCGGTAGAACTGG
>NZ_JBEOWS010000712.1:0-1212 GCF_040296125.1 Streptomyces sp. NPDC002265
CCGATCTGACTCTCCCCGCACGGCTGCCTTCCGGCGCCGTGCGGGGAGAGTCGTTTTCGGGTGAGGGGCGTACCTACGTGGAGTCCGAGCAGGAAGAACCCGACAGACCCGGGGGGGACATACCCGGGAATGTCGAACCGGAGGGGAAAGAATCGTTTCCTCGGCGGCCTCATGCGGGGCGCGGCCTCGGTGACCGGATCTTCCGGGTCCAGCTGACGGCCACCGGAGCGGTGGTTCTCGCCATCATGGCGGCCGTGGGCCTGTTCCTGCTGATGAGAGCGGGTCAGGCGCTCAGCGTCACCGGCCTGTCGTTCCTCACCACCCCCGAATGGCAGCCGGACGTCCACCGGTTCGGCATCGCGGCCGTGCTGACGGGAACGCTGCTGATCGCCGCCGCGGCCGTGACCCTGTCCGTGCCGCTGGCCCTCGGAACCGCGCTGTTCATCTCCGACGTGGCCCCGCGCCGGCTGCGCCGCACCCTCGTCACCCTGGTCGACCTGATGGCCGCCGTGCCCTCGGTGGTCTACGGGCTCTGGGGGCTGTTCTTCCTCCAGCAGCACGTGATCGGCCTGTCGCGCTGGCTGTCCGACTGGTTCGGGTGGATCCCCCTGTTCACGGTGGACGGCACCCAGCCCGGCGACCCGCTCGCCACCGACAGCGTCTACACCGCCTCCACCTTCATCGCCGGGATCGTCGTCGCGCTGATGGTCGCGCCGATCCAGTGCTCGGTGATGCGCGAGGTGTTCGCCCAGGCCCCCGCGGGCGAGCGCGAGGGCGCGTACGCGCTGGGCGCCACCCGCTGGGGAATGATCCGCGCGGTGATCCTGCCGTACGGCAAGGGCGGCATCATCGGCGGCACGATGCTGGGCCTCGGCCGGGCGCTCGGCGAGACGATCGCCGTGTACCTGATCATCTCGCCGGTCTTCACCATCCAGCCGCACATCCTCCAGACCGGCTCGAACTCGGTGTCCTCGCTGATCGCCCTGCACTACGGCGACGCGTCGCCCTTCGGCATGTCGGCGCTGATGGCGGCCGGCCTGGCCCTGTTCCTGCTGACGCTGGCGGTCAACTTCACCGCCTCCTCCATCGCCGCCCGCTCGCGCTCCGGCGCGCAGAGCGACTGAGAGGCCTGACATGACCGTCGTGGAAGACACCAAGACGCTGCCCGCCGCGGCTGTGGAAGCGGCCGTGGCCCCGGAAGCGGCCGGGACC
>NZ_JBEOWS010000713.1:0-1210 GCF_040296125.1 Streptomyces sp. NPDC002265
GGGTGCAGCAGGTCCGCCTGCGGCTGCTGGAACGGGCCGCGAGCGGCCGCGAGGCGCCGCGTGACGTGTCCGCGTGGGCGGCGGTCGTCGCCTCCAACCTGGCCATGGACTGGCACCGGGCCCGGCGGCGGCAGGAGCGCGTCGGGGAGCGCCTGGCCTCCCTGCGCCAGCCCGCGCACGACTCCGGCGAGGACACCAGCCTGCTCTCCCTCGCGGTCGCCCGGGGCCTGGACCAACTGCCGGACGCCCAGCGGCAGGTCCTCGTCCTGCGTTTCTACGCCGATCTGCCGGTCCGTTCGATCGCCGACGAGCTCGGCATCCCCGAGGGCACGGTCAAGAGCAGGCTGCACACGGCGGTACGGGCCCTGCGCGTCCGGCTGCACGAGGACGAGGTGGTGTGACATGACCGCCGGACACGACGGCCGCGAGCCGGACGTCGCCGACGAGGCACTGCTGGCGGCGATCACCGGTGAACCGCTGTCCGCGCGGGCCCGCACGGACCCCGAGTTCCTGGCGGCCCACCGCGCCGCCACGGCCGACGTGGCCCTGCTGCGGCGGCACCTGGGCCTGGTCGCGGACGCCCTGACCACGCCCGCACCCGCCGATGCGCCCGCGCCCGCCCCCGTGCGGCCACGAGCCCCCCGGCGCCGCCCGTTCGCCCTGGCGCTGCGCGCCGTGGCCGTCGCCGCCGCCGGTGCGCTGGTGGTCGGGGCGGGCTGGCTGGCCGTCCGGGCCGGGAACGCGGTGAGCGGGGGTTCCGCCGCCTCGGACAGCGCCGCCAAGGGGGACGCCAAGGGGGCCGGGCCCGAGGCGGCCGCCGGAACGGTTCTGGAGAGCCCGCAGTACCTGGCGTGCGCCCGGCTCGTCGTCGAGGGAGACGTCACGGCGGTGGAGCCGGTGGCGGGCACCGCGCAGAGCCGGGTCACGCTGCACGTGACCCGTTCCTACAAGCCGCAGAAGGCCCCGGCCGAGGTCGCGTTCCTGCTGGAGCGGGAGACCGGGCCGGACGCCGGGCCCGGCGAGCACGCCCTCGTCGTCGTGCCGCAGCACTCCGCCCTCGCCGACGTCTGGATCACCGGAGCCGACGCCGTCGCCCGGGAACGGGCGGCCGTCGGCCGGGCCCTGCCCGACTCGCGGACCCTCACCTGCGAGTGAGCACGGGGCGACGAGAAGGGGCGGGCGCCCTGTGGACGCCCGCCCCCGATGCCGT
>NZ_JBEOWS010000714.1:0-1178 GCF_040296125.1 Streptomyces sp. NPDC002265
GCTCGGGATCGCCCAGCCCCCGCTGTCGCGGGCGATCGGCGGGCTCGAACGGCGCCTGGGCACCCTCCTGCTGGAGCGCGGCAGCCGGGGTCTCACCCTGACCGGACCCGGGGCGGTGCTGCTGCGGGAGGCGCGGGCGGCGCTGGACGCCGTCGAGGCCGCCGAACGGCGCACCCGCCGGGCCGCCCTCGCGGCGACCGGCCGCCCCGCCGTGGTCCTGGCCGCGAAGGCGGGCGCCTCCGGTGAACTGCTGGCGAAACTCCTCGACGCCTACGCCGCCGAGCCCGGCGCCGTCGCCGTGGACGTCGTGCTGTGCGGGCCGGGCGAGCAGACACGGCTGCTGCACGACGGCCGGGCCGACGTAGCCCTGCTGCATCGGCCGTTCGACGACACGGCCGGCTTCGACACCGAGGACCTGCACCGCGAGGGTCAGGTCGCGATCCTCCCGGCGGGCCACCCGCTCAGCGCCCGCCCCCAGGTGCGGCTCGCCGAGGTCACCGGCCTTCCCGACCTGCCCCTGCCCCGCTGGCCCCACCCCGACGGCACCTTCCCGGACGGCCCCGGACCGCAGGTGCGCGACCACACCCAACTCACCCAGCTCATCGCCCTCGGCCGCGCCTGCGCCATCGTGCCGGAGTCGGGCCGCACCGGCCTGCGCGAGGACCTCACCGCCGTACCGGTCCCCGACGCCCCCCACGTCACCACGGTCATCGCCTGGCCCCCGCACAGCCGCTCGACGGCGGTCGCGGGACTGGTCCGCGCCGCCACCGCCCTGTGACCGACTGCGGTGAACGCCGGGACACCGTACTGAAACGGTGCTCCGGGCGACGCGTCGTGCGTCACGCCGCGATGACGACGTCATCGGCCCCCGACGTCTGCTTATTCCCAGGGAAGAAGCAGCAAGGCAAGGCAAGTGGCAAGCAAGAAGCAAGCGTGGATCGGAGCGCTTGACGTGCTCCCTGGCCTAAAGTCCAGGGATTCCGGCCTGGGTCGTCTGACCCTTCCGGAGGCTTCCTGCTTCACCGCGCTGTGCGGGCACATGTGCCCGTCTTACCCGCGCTCCACAGGCGTTTGGCGTCTCCACCCGTCCGGTGGCGACGATTCGGCGTCCTTCGAAGAGGACGTTGCGTGCTGCGTTGTGGTCGCGGTCATGCCCGGCATGGCATGCGCTGCACGTC
>NZ_JBEOWS010000715.1:0-1167 GCF_040296125.1 Streptomyces sp. NPDC002265
CGCTGCGCACGGGCCCGTGCGCAGCGGACCTGCCACGCCCGAGTACGGTGCGCAACCGTGCAATATCTCGATGGCGGGCCCCGGACGGGGCCCGGGGGCATCTGAACCCCGACCACAGCAGGTCACAGACCTGCCTGCGCATCTAGTTGCGCAGTGGCCGCGCCGACGCGGGCGGCGTGGTCGAGTCCGGCCGGCTCTCGCCTCCATTCGCGGAACTCATAACGGTGAGTTTGCCGTGAAGATCAGCACCCGCAACAGGACGCAGCATCCTCACGCTCCGGGCGGGTCGCGCAGCAACTGGCGGACCACACGATAAATCGCCAGGCTGCGGGCGAGACCGGGGCGGCGTAGGCGGTGATGACGAGGACGGCCACGGCGGCGAAGGTGGTAAGCGGGCCGATCCAGCAGGACATCAGCAGCACGGCCCTGGAGAAGGCGGCGCTAGAGATCGAGACGCTACGGATCGAGATCATCGGCATGCTCGTCACCCTGGCGATCGAGATCGCCGTGGACCTGGCCATGGCTCCCTTCACATTCGGAGCCAGCGAAGCGGCCATCCCCGTACAGATGGCCGCCACGCGCGTCGTCACAGTCACCTTGATCCGCAAGACCCTCATCCGGCCCGCGACACACAAGGCGGACTCCGAGCTTCAGCAGGTGAGCTGGGCACTGCTGGCGCAACTGGTCGAGATGGGCAAACACGAACGCGGTTCCATCGACAGCAGCGAACTCGCTCGCTCCGCCATCAGCGGGGCCGTGGGCGGGGCGGTCGGCTTCGGGGCGGGAAGCCTGGGCGCGAGTGCGCTCCCAGACCGCGTCCTGCTGAGCTCTGGCGAGGACGGCGATCGCCCTGACTAGGTCGGAGTCGCTCGGCAGCGGACGGTGGAACTCGGTGTCCGTGCACAGGATGTTCGCCAGGACAACGGCGTCCTGGTGGTCGGACTTCTTGCGGGAGACGGCGTGCCGGTCCCGATAGCGGGCGATGGCCATCGGATTGATCGCATAGACCTGGCGGCCGGAGGCTCGCAGGCAGGCGACCAGCAGACCCCGGGAAGTCTGGATCGCGACCGGGATGGGATCGTCCGGGCTGTCGCCATGCTCGGCGAGCAGATCCAGCAGGTCCTGGAAGCCGGCCGCGTCGTCGCTGATCCTGAGTCTGCCGAGCAG
>NZ_JBEOWS010000716.1:0-1157 GCF_040296125.1 Streptomyces sp. NPDC002265
GTAGTCGACGGTGCGGGCCAGCGAGGCCGAGGCGGCGGATGCGGCCTTGGCCGCGTCGGCCGCGTAGCCGAGAGCCTCCTTGGAGTAGGTGCGGGCGTCGGCGGCGTACTGGGCCGCGTCGGCCGCGTGCTGGTAGGCCTCCTTGGCGTCGCCCTTGGCCTGGTCGGCGAGGTTCTTGGCCGCCTGGGCCTCGGCGGCCGCGTTCCTGGCGTGCGCGTCGGCGACGGCCTGCTGCTGCTCGGCGATCGTCTTGGAGCTCTGCCCGGTCAGCACGACCAGGCCGGCCGCCGAGTCGGTGTCGACGTAGGGCGAGCCGAGCTGGACGGCGTCGTTGGCCGGGCTCGCGACCTGCTTGGCCGCTTCGGAGGCGTCCACGGCCGCCTGGGCGGTGACATGGGCGAAGCCCGCGGCCTTCGCCGACGCCGTGAGTGCCTTGCCGGCCTCCACGTTGGCGGCGTCCGCCTGGGTGCGGGCGTCCTTGGCGTGCTGCTCGGCCTCGTCGGCGAGCTCGACCGACGTCTTGGCCTCGGCGGAGGCGTCCTGGGAGGCCTTGATCGCGTCGGCGACGGCGCTGGTGGCGGTCCGTACCGCCGCGTCCGCCTTCAGCTTGTCGGCCTGGGCGGCGTCCGCGTCGGAGCGGGCGCGCTTGGCGGCCGCCTCGGCGCGGGTCGCGGCCGCGTCGGCGTCGGCTGCCGCCTTGGTGGCGGCGTCCGCCTCGGAGCGGGCCCTGGTCGCGGCCGCTTCGGCGGCGTCGGCTGCCGTGTCGGCGTCGTTCGCGGCGGCGCGGGCGGCGTCGGCCGCGTCCCCGGAGTCGAGGGAGTCGGCGTAGGCCTCCTTGGCGTCGGCCTTGGCGCGGGCCGCGTCCGCCTTCTGCTCGGCGTCCCAGGCGTCGTCCCGGAGGGACTTGGCGTGGTCCTTCGCCTTGACCGCGTCGTCGCGCCGGTCCTCGGCGGTCTTCTCGGCGGCTTCCGCCTTGTCCTTGGCGTCCTTCGCCTTCGTCGCCTCGGACTCGGCGTTCCCACGGTGTTCGGCGGCCTCGGCCCGCTTGGCGGCCGCGTTCGACTTCTCCGCCTTGGCCGTCTTCTCCTCGGCCTCGGCGGCGAGCCGCTTGGCGTGCGCGTCGGCGGCGGCCGCCCTGGCGTCACCCTCGGCCTTCA
>NZ_JBEOWS010000717.1:0-1154 GCF_040296125.1 Streptomyces sp. NPDC002265
GCCCGCGTCCGCCCCCGCCCCCGCGCCGTCCGCCCCCACCAGCCGGCCGCCGGCATCGGCGGACAGCGACACCACCGCGCCGACACCGAACCGCAGTACCCGCGCCGACCTCTTCTCGGCCGTGCCCACCCCCGCATCCCCCACCCCCTCGGAATCCGTCCCGGCCACGGCCACCGTCGCCTCGTCGGCGCCCGCCGCGACGGATCCCGTCCCGTCCGCCCCCTGAGGCGGGCCCAGCACCCCGCCTGCCCACGCCCCTTGAGGAGAAGCCGATGACCCACCGCAAGCCGCGCACCAGCACAATCGCCAGGACCGCCGCACGCCTGGGAATGATCGCCACCACCGGGATGGCCGTCGCGGCGGCGACGACCGTGGCCCAGGCGAGCTCCGGCGGCCCGCGCCTGTTCAGCGCCTCCACCGCCGTGGACATGGCCCACACCCGCGCCGACCGCACGCACGTCGACCAGTTCGACGAATCCTTCCAGATCCACCAGTTCGGCCCGCAGGTCGCCGTGACGGCGAACAACCGGGCAACAGCCGAATCCGCAGGCTGCTCCCTCGACACCCCGTGCCGCTCGATCGCCCTGTCCTACCAGATCGTCACCGCCGCCGGCCGCAACGCGCATCTGGTCAACGCCACCAACATCAGCCGGTCCGTCAACGGCCACTGCCCCGCATGCGAAACCTTCTCCGGCGCCTACCAGTTCGTCGTCGCCACTCCCCAGGAACTGACGCTCAGCCCGTCGGCCCGACGCCAACTCGCCCGCATCCAACGGGAGGTGAGCGCGCTCAGGACGTCGCATCTGCCGATCTCCGGCGTCCAGAGCCGCGCCGACGAACTGGCCGGCGAGGTCAGGACCATCCTCGACCGCGAAGCCGCCTGCGCACCGCGCGGCCGCGCCGGGGACCCGCAAAGCAGCTTCCGGCCCACCGTCACCATGTACCGCCACGTCCGCTGACCCACCCGCGGCCGTCAGGAAGCCGGCTGGCCGCCGCCCCCGGCCGGCCCGACACAGCCGCAGCCTCCACCTGCGGCCCGACAGCCCCACCACACCCCCCGCGCCCGGGCCGCCGGGCCGGCACTGTGCGGCGCGCCCCCGGGGGGGGGGGGGGGGGATGCGGCGCCGAGGGGGCGGCCCTGCGCGGGGCAGGGC
>NZ_JBEOWS010000718.1:0-1142 GCF_040296125.1 Streptomyces sp. NPDC002265
TCCTCACGCCATCACGCCAACGCGGCCGTTCACGGTGTGGGGGCGCCGGGACACGGGGATGCGGCGGCCCCGTGGGGTGCCGCCGCTTCGCCGTACGGGCTTCACGCCGAGGGCGCGGAACCTTCCTGCTCGGCTTCCACGCGCGCGTTCCACTCCCGCTTGGAGGCCTGCCAGCCGTCCTCGTTGTGGCCGAGCCGCCAGTAGCCGGAGATCGACAGGTCCTCGCGCGGGATCTCCCGCTCCACCCGCAGCAGCCGGCGCAGCTCCTTCACGAAGGCGGCCTCGCCGTGCACGAACGCGTGGACGCGGCCCTCCGGGAAGTCCAGGCCGCGCACCGCCTCGGCCAGCTTCTCGCCCACCGGCGCCGCGCCGCGGTGCAGCCAGACGATCTCCACGTCGGAGTCGACCTTCTGCTCCTCCTCCGGGCCCGAGACCTCCACGAAGGCGTGCGCCACGGCGCCGTCGGGCAGGCTCTCGAGCGCGGCCGCGATCGCGGGCAGCGCGCTCTCGTCACCGGCCAGCAGATGCCAGTCGGCGTCCATGTCGGGGGCGTAGGCGCCGCCGGGGCCCATGAAGTGGACGGTCTCGCCCGGCTGAGCGCGGGCCGCCCAGGGCCCGGCGAGGCCCTCGTCGCCGTGGAGCACGAAGTCCAGGGTCAGCTCGCGGTGTTCGTGGTTCCAGGCGCGCACGGTGTAGGTCCGGGTCACCGGCCACTGCTCACGCGGGAACTCGGCCCGGATGCGCTCCACGTCGAAGGGCTCCGGGTAGGTCGCGCCCTCGGCCGGGAACAGCAGCTTCACATAGTGATCGGTGCAGGTCCCCGCGGTGAACTCGGCCAGCCCCTCGCCGCCCAGCACCACCCGCTGCATGTGCGGGGTCAGCCGTTCGGTGCGAACGACCTGCGCGGAGTGCGGCTTCCGCGGCTTTCGTGCCGGACGCTCTGCCATGGCGGCCTCCCAGTCGCTTTCTAGCTTAGGCTTACCTAAGTTAGCATCACTTTCCCCGGTGAGGCCCTTTGGGCCGGGAGGTTCATGAACCTCCCGGGCAGATCATGACTCCTCGCCCCCGGTGCGGGCAGGTCCGGGCGCGGGAACAATGATCACGCGCCCGGCGTGCCCAGCGTGGTCAGCAGCCGGTTCAGC
>NZ_JBEOWS010000719.1:0-1131 GCF_040296125.1 Streptomyces sp. NPDC002265
GTTCCTCGGGGACGATGTTCGTGGGGTCGAGGAGGTGCCGGGCGACCCCACGATCAGGATTTCCCAGGGGCACGCCCCTCCAAGATCGCAGCGACAAGAGGCGCTGAAGCCAGTAGGTTCTTCTCGCATACAGAAGTGGATCCGGGAGGATGCCGATGGCGGAGCAGACGGATGAGCCTCTTTCCGAGTGGCTGACGATGCAGCAGTTCGCCGATCACTACGGGGTGAGCACTCGCACGGTGGCCCTCTGGGTCGCCTGCGAGCCCACCATGCGCATCAAGAGGGTTGGCCCGAGTTGCCGGGTCATCCGCATCCACCGCTCGGAGCTGGACCGCGGACGGGACGGTGTGGTCCTCCGCTGACTGCGGGCGAGCTCAGTACGCGGTGCGCCCAGGAGAGTCGGGGTTGACCGCTTGGCGCCTGAGCCCCATGGCCTGGTTGTTGCGATCCCACCGAATTTCGCGGACGGCGGCCCCGCTCTGCAGGGTCATCAGTGAGCCCAGCGCGTGGCCGCTGCGCGCCGGGTTGGCGAGACACTGCTCGTAGAGGGCCAGGGCGCGGTCGGGATCGGCGTACAGCGTGCGGTACAGCTCCGCTGCTCGGAACTGCCCGTAGGGATGGCCTGTGCGGGCCGCTGCCAGGAAGTGCTCCAGGGCGTGTTCCATCGGAGCACGGCTGACAGGCAGGAGCCGCTCCAGGTAGAGGTCCCCGAGCGCGAGCATCGCTTCTGGCTCTCCCAGTGCGACGGCCCGGCGGTAGTGATCGGCGGCGTCGTCGTACGACTGCGCGATGCCGGCGTCCAAAGCGCCCTGCTGGTACAGGCATCCCAGGTAGTAGGCGGCGCGCGGCGACCCGGAGCTCTGCCGCAGCCAGGGCACGGCCTGCGCGTGGTCACCCTGGACGAAACAGATGTGCCCCAGTAGTTCCGCGGCCCCGTCGTGCCCCCGGGCCGCCGCCTGCTCCAGGAAGAAGGCCGCCGCAGCACGGTGGGGTGGGCTGCTCCAGCAGTGCAGGCCAATCTGGTGGAAGTCGTCGGCCGATACGGGTTGTCGACCGTCCACGGTGAAGTCGATCCCGTTCCACAGCACGCCGTACGTCCTCCTCCGCCACCTGGAATCAGCCTACCGGGCC
>NZ_JBEOWS010000720.1:0-1101 GCF_040296125.1 Streptomyces sp. NPDC002265
GCCGGCGTGCTCAGGTTCAGCGAGGAACGCGACCCCGCCGCCCTCGCCCGGTTCGTCAGGCTGCGGGTCATCGACCCCGAAGCCGCGTACTGGCGGCGCGGCATCGAGGTGGCCACCAGGTGGCTGCGCGAGACCGGCAGCAGCGTGCTGCGGGTGCCCTACACGTTCGTCTCGCCCGAGGAGTGGGGCGCGGCCGGCGGACATCCGCTCGGGGTATGGATCGCGGACCAACGGAGGTACTACACGGCCGGGACCCTGGAAGCCGCGCGGGTGGAGCAGTTGGAGACGCTCGGGATGGTGTGGTCTGTGCAGGCATCTGCGTGGGAGGCCGGCCTCGCCGTCGCCCGCGCCTACGCCGCCGCGCATACGCACCTGCTCCCGCCCACCACGGCCGTCTTCGACGACTTCCCCATCGGGACCTTCATGAAGAACGCCCGCGCGGCCGCCCGCAAAGCGGCCGAGAACGCCGAGCGGCGGGAGAACGGGGAAACCGTCTCCTACGCCGGGGAGCTCCCGGAATCGAGGGCGGAAGCACTGGCCGACCTCGACCCCGGGTGGTGCCCGGCATGGGAGATCGGGTGGCAGCGGTCGTACAGGCTGACCCTCGCCCATGTGAAGGCGGGCGGTGCTCTGCCCGCCGGGGCGGGTGAACTCATCGTGCAGGGCGAGGACCTGGGCGTGTGGATCGCCGGGCAGCGGGCCGGGTGGGACAAGCTCATGCCCGCGCAACAGTGGCTTTTGGAGTCGGTCGGGATCGAGCCCCCGGCGGAGGGCGAGCCGACGGCGGGTGCGCCCCGGACGCAGGACGCACGATGGGCCGCGAACCTCGCCGCCGCCCGCCAGTTCCACGCCCGCGAAGGCCACCTGCTGGCGCCCCGCAAGGCGGTCGAGATCGTGGACGGCATCGAACACAAGCTCGGAGCCTGGCTCGACAACACCCGCCGCCGGGCCGCCAAGCTCAGCCCGCAACGCCGCGCCGAACTCGACCAGCTCGGCATGCGCTGGTCCTAGAACGCAGGGGTGGCCCGCCCGACGAAGGTTAGTGCCTGGCACTCATGCGAGTCGGTCGACAAGGATCATCGCGACATCGTCCGCCAGGTG
>NZ_JBEOWS010000721.1:0-1101 GCF_040296125.1 Streptomyces sp. NPDC002265
GTCCGTTCAGTGAACGGACCGGGCCCGCGGGCATTCGGGGGGCCGGGCCTACTTCGACGACTCGACCGCGTGGCCGCCGAACTGGTTGCGCAGCGCGGCGATCATCTTCATCTGCGGGGAGTCGTCCTGGCGGGAGGCGAACCGGGCGAACAGCGAGGCCGTGATCGCGGGCAGCGGCACGGCGTTGTCGATGGCCGCCTCGACGGTCCAGCGTCCCTCGCCGGAATCCTGTGCGTAACCCTTCAGCTCGTCCAGGTGCTCGTCCTCGTCGAGGGCGTTCACCGCGAGGTCGAGCAGCCAGGAACGGATGACCGTGCCGTCCTGCCAGGAGCGGAAGACCTCGCGCACGTTGTCCACCGAGTTGACCTTCTCCAGCAGCTCCCAGCCCTCGGCGTAGGCCTGCATCATGGCGTACTCGATGCCGTTGTGGACCATCTTGGAGAAGTGCCCGGCGCCGACCCGGCCCGCGTGGACGTAGCCGTAGGGGCCCTCGGGCTTGAGCGCCTCGAAGATCGGCTGGAGCCGGTCCACGTGCTCCTTCTCGCCGCCGACCATCAGGGCGTAGCCGTTCTCCAGGCCCCACACGCCGCCGGAGACGCCGGCGTCGACGAAGCCGATGCCCTTGATGCCGAGTTCCGCCGCGTGCTTCTCGTCGTCGGTCCAGCGGGAGTTGCCGCCGTCGACCACGGTGTCGCCGGGTGACATCAGGTCGCCGAGTTCGTCGATGACCGACTGGGTGGGGTGACCGGCCGGGACCATGACCCACACCACCCGCGGGGTTTCGAGCTGCTCGACCATTTCGGCGAGGCTCTTCGCGTCGGAGACGTCGGGGTTGCGGTCGTAGCCGATGACGGTGTGGCCGGCGCGGCGGATCCGCTCGCGCATGTTGCCGCCCATCTTGCCGAGACCGATGAGACCGAGCTGCATGTCAGTTCACTTCCTGAGAGTGCGGTAGGCGGCGACGAGGGCGGTGGTGGAGGGGTCCAGACCGGGCACGGCGGTGCCGTCGGTCAGGGCCGGTTCGATCCGCTTGGCGAGGACCTTGCCGAGCTCCACGCCCCACTGGTCGAAGGAGTCGATGTCCCACACCGCTCCCTGGAC
>NZ_JBEOWS010000722.1:0-1097 GCF_040296125.1 Streptomyces sp. NPDC002265
GGGTTCGGGGCCGTGGGTCTTCAGCGGACCGCGGGGCGAGCGCAAGGGTGCTCTCCGCTTCCGGCGGTCCGGACGAGCAATGAAGAACGCAACAGTGAGGAACACAGCAGTGATGAACGAGACGACCCGCACCTACGACGTAATCGTCATCGGCGGAGGGCCGGTCGGCGAGAACGTTGCCGAACGCGCCCGCGCCGCAGGGCTCAGCGCCGTGATCGTGGAGCGCGAACTACTGGGCGGCGAGTGCTCGTTCTGGGCCTGCGACCCCAGCAAGGCGCTGCTGCGGCCGGTGGTGGCACGTGCCGACGCCAGCCGCGTACCCGGACTCGACCCGGCGGTGGCAGGCCCGCTGGACGTCGAGGCGGTCCTCGCACACCGCGACAAGATGTCCTCGTACTGGAAGGACGAGGACCAGGTCGACTGGTTGAACTCGGTCTCCGTCGACCTCATACGCGGCCACGGCCGCCTCACCGGCCCCAAGCAGGTGGCCGTGCAGACCCCGGAGGGCGACACCGTCGCCCTGACCGCCCGGCACGCCGTCGCCGTCTCCACCGGCACCCGCGCCGCCCTGCCCCCCATCCCCGGACTCGATACCGTCCGTCCCTGGACCAGCCGCGAGGCCACCAGCGCCGACAAGGTGCCCGGCCGCCTCGCCGTCGTCGGAGGCGGTGTCGTCGCCGTCGAGATGGCCACCGCCTGGCAGGCCCTCGGCTCCCGGGTCACCATGCTCGTCCTCGACAACGGACTCCTCGAGCGGATGGAGCCGTTCGCCGGCGAACTGGTCACCGACGGACTGCGCGAAGCAGGCGTCGACATCCGCTTCGACACCTCCGTCGCCTCCCTGACCCGTGAGGACGGCGAGGTACGGATCACGCTGGCCGACGGCGGGGAGCTGGTCGCGGACGAGATCCTGCTGGCGACCGGCCGCGCCCCGCAGACTCGCGACGTCGGCCTGCAGACCGTCGGTCTCACTCCCGGCGACTGGCTGAGCGTCGACGACACCTTCCGTGTCACCGGCGTCGACGGCGGCTGGCTCTACGCCGTCGGCGACGTCAACCGCCGCGCCCTCATGACCCACCAGGGCAAATACCAGGCCC
>NZ_JBEOWS010000723.1:0-1079 GCF_040296125.1 Streptomyces sp. NPDC002265
GCCGGGCGCAGGGGGGATGCCAGGGGGCAGGCGGCACACGCGCGGCCGGTGGGACGGACTTTGCTTCGGTCGGCGGGCCGTCACCGGTGCTGCGCACAGGTTTGGGCACGGGCCGGGCGCGCCGTCGCGACGTGCACGTGCCCGCGGCGATCATGCGGGCTGCGCTGTCCGGGACCCCTGGTCATGAGCCTGGTGCAGGCTGTCCGCATCTTTTCGTCCGGCCGCATCGGGCCGGGGACGGATAAGGGTTCGGCATCTCATTGCGGCGGGCGGATCATTTTTCTGCTCGGCGCGGGGTGTGCCGGTTCACCTTCTGAAGATTGTCAGGCTTGCGCCGCTCACCTCGATGTGGCGTTCCTCCAGCCTTTCGCCGCAGCACAAGGCGGTGAGACAGGTCCGGAATAGTCTCATCTCGTCTACGCTGAGAACCGCCAGAGCCATGTTCATTACATCATCCAGGGCTGCGGCCGTCAGGCTTTCCGGCAGTTCTCCGGAGAGCAGGATCACAGGCTCGCCTGTGGTACCGCGTACAACAGCTGTGGTGGATGATCCTTGGACGACGAACACGTGGACCCTTCCAACGACACTTCACTAGGAAACCCGCTCGGCCTGGGTGGAACAAGAGGGTAGCGACAAAAAGCCCCTCTTTTGCATCCATTGGTCCGACTTGGAATCCCGGGTGCGGTCCGGGAAAGGGGTGCGGCGCCGGCGTCCGCTCTCTTGGCCCGCGGAAGCACGGGGGCGGGACGGGGGCCGGGGCGCCGGCCGGCGGCGGCACCTGACGCGGTGCCGTCATGGCTGGTCACCGGCGCCGTGATCCTGGCGTCACCGTTCACGGTGGCGCAGTGTGCGGGCCGGGTGCGGCTTCGGGGCCGGTGATCGTGCTGTGCCGGGAGGGCGCCGGCACAGCAGTGCCCGTGGGGGTGGGCCTGGGGTGTCGGGTACGGCGTCATCGGTTTGTGCGTCGTGCCGTGCCCGGGCCGGCACAAGGCCGCCCGCACCGCTTTGTGGCGCCCCGAAGGTTCTGCCCCCCCCGTGGCCCGTTCGGGCCGCGTCCGGTCCGGCCGGCTGGGGCCCGG
>NZ_JBEOWS010000724.1:0-1071 GCF_040296125.1 Streptomyces sp. NPDC002265
GGTGTGACGTATGGGGCATTCCGTACGAGTCACTCGAACGGGTGGACCTGGGGCCCCGACCGGCACGACGCGCGCGGCACCACCGGCCGAAGAAACGCAACCGGCCCCCTGGGCCGGCGGCCGGCCCGTTCCCCACCCGCAACCTCACATGACGGGCCGGGGGGACGGTGAAGTCGCGGCCGCCGCGTCCACCGGGGGGACGACGACCGTGCGCCGGGACCCCCACGGCGCCAAAGGCTCCCGGGCCGCCCGCTCGCCAGAGCGTCGTCCAGGCCGCCCAGGGCCGGCTGTCCGGGGTGGCCGCAAGACCCGTGCGCAGCGCCGCCGAAGACGCCCTTAGGCAGTGTCCCGTGGATCACCACATGAGGTAATTGCTCAATGAGCTACTTCATGTACGACGTCATGGGTGGGACGGTCGACGAGCCTGATCCGGAGACGATGAGGCGAGTGCTCGACGGACTGGCACAGGCCGATGACGAACACCCCGATGCCTCACTCACCCATGAGAGCGGGTGGTGCCTCAACGCCTTCGGCGACGGTCTGCTGGTCTGGGAGAACCCGGACGAGGACTCGGTTGCTCCTGGGGAGATGCGCGATGTCGCCCGCGAGGAGGTCCTCCGGCTCTTCGGACTGCTGGCGGCGGGTGACATCGCATCGATTGAGGCGCTCTCCTGGCAGAGGTGACCGGCCTTACCCTCGCGCTTTCACGAGTGCGGGTGTCCGAGGCTTGATCAAATAAGCGAGGAGTGCTGCTGACCTGGGTCGATGGGACTTGTCTAGGGTCCTGTTCGTCGCCGGAAAGCTGCACTCCTCAGGTGAAGAAGAATATCGGGCCCTACCCGCGTGTCCGTGTCGAGGGCGGCGGTCGTGGGGTGGTGTCCCAAGCGGGTGGTGTGTTGCTGATGGAGACGGTCCGCAAAACCGGTCCAGATCGGGCGATACCGACAGCGTTGATGCCGTGGCGTAAGCCGCGGGCGGTGCCGACCCGGAGAAGATCCTGCTGGATATGGCGCTCGCGCTGGCGCTTGGCGGGGACTGCCTGTCCGACGTCGGCATACTGCGGGCCGAGCC
>NZ_JBEOWS010000725.1:0-1069 GCF_040296125.1 Streptomyces sp. NPDC002265
ACGTGACGGACGCAAGCGCCACATCCTGACCGATACCGAGGGCCTGCTCCTGGAGGTGACCGTGACCACTGCCGATGTGCACGACTCCAAGGCCGGCCCCGCGCTGCTGGAGACGTTCATGGACCAGCCGGGCCGGCTGTTGAAGCTGGTGTGGGTCGACAGTGCCTACCAGGGCCCCGCACTGGCCGGGGCGTTCGCCCGTCACGGGGTGCGCGTCGAGGTCGTGCGCCGCTCCGACGGGCGCCGCGGATTTGTCGTACTGGCCCGCAGGTGGGTGGTGGAGCGCACGCTGAGCTGGCTGTCGCGCTCACGCCGCCTCAACCGCGACCACGAACGCCGCCTCGACCACCACGCCCAGATGGTGTGGTGGGCCGCCGTGATCAGGCTGTCCCGGCGCCTGGCCGGGGATGCTCCGCGTTGGCCGGAGAAGCGTCCCGGCCGACTGCTCCGGGCGCGGGCATGAACCGTCCGTCCCTCGCCCGCACGAGCCAGCCCCGCTTTTCCAGCACGTAGGCACGGTGACGGATCTTCTCCACCTCGTTCTTGATCTCCGCTTCGCGGCCCGCCGCTCGCGTCAACTCCACCCCGTTCACCGGCCCCGAAGCGGCCACCACCGCGGCGAACACCTCCCGATACAGGCCGCTGAGCACCTCCTCACCCATGCCCGACCGCCACACCGGCGGCCGCTCGCCATGCCCCGCGCCCAAGCCGCTCGATCCCGCGGCGGCAGCCATCTCACCACCCGATGGCACGGAAACCGGCTTATTCACCGGGCTCTCCCCGGCCAGCACCGACACGAGCTCCTCACGCGCCACCCTGGCCCGCTCAACTCGCTCCCGCGCGGCATCCACCTCGGCCTGAGCCTGCTCCAGGACCTCCGTCCAGGACTCCAGATCCTGCCTCGCCCGGGCCTCACGCTGTTCCATCAACCCCAGCACCGACGGCATCGCACACCCTCCTCGATCCACGACAAGCCGTCCGCTGCCTGCCCTTACACCTCCGCGGTCATGCCCCGCACACGAAGAAGTCCCTGTTCATCGAACAGGGACTCCCTTTGCCACAACGCACT
>NZ_JBEOWS010000726.1:0-1050 GCF_040296125.1 Streptomyces sp. NPDC002265
CGCAAAAGGGGGCTACTGACGGGACCGAATCCGACCGATCGCGGCAAGCCGGGATCGAAGATCCACCTGATCACCGACCGAAAAGGACTGCCCCTGTCCCTGGGCATCTCCGCAGCCAACCTGCACGACAGTCAGGGCCTGGTGCCGCTCGTACGAGGCATACCGCCGATCCGGTCCCGCCGGGGCCCGCGTCGCAGGCGACCTGGGAAACTCCATGGCGACAAGGGATACGACTACGACCACCTGCGCCGATGGCTCCGCAGCCGCGGCATACGCCACCGCATCGCCCGCAAAGGCATCGAATCCTCACAACGACTCGGCCGCCACCGATGGGTGGTCGAGCGAACGGTGTCCTGGCTGGCGGGCTGCCGCCGTCTCCACCGCCGCTACGAGCGCAAGCCCGAGCACTTCCTGGCCTTCGTGGGCATCGCTGCCCTCCTCATCGGCCATCGGCGCCTCACACGGATCCGATAACTCACTGGTCAGAGGTGTTCCCCTCGGTCAGGATTCGCTCATGGACGAGCCAGCCACCATCGCCTGGAAGTACGCGGCGAACCTCATCTGCGAGGAAGACCTGCCCATGTTGGCGGCCCACCTACTGGCTGCCGGCCATGACTCTCCTTCACTGCGCGACCTGGCCGGCCGTTCCCGGCGCGAGCACCCAGCAGAGATCCGCCAGCTCTTCGGACACACCACGGAGGAGTTCGGGATCCAGATCCCGGACTACGAGACCGCTGAACGCTGCCTCCTGCATCACATGGCGACAGAGCTGACCGCCGGAGCCTTGCCACCGAAGATGGTCGCAGATCGAGTCTGGCAGGGGATCGAGGCGTTGACAGATCCTGAGCGGGAGTTCGTGGCGGCCGTGGGCCTGGAGTACCACCTCGACTTCATGTCCCCCGAAGAGGTCCGGGCCTGGGAGAACGCTGTATGCCTCGCCGCAAAGGCTCTGGCTGGAACAGCCTTCCCACACACGCAGTGACACCAGCCATGGCCACGCCCACCACTCACCAGCCAGCCCTCACGCACACCAAAAGAAACGACCTCTTA
>NZ_JBEOWS010000727.1:0-1024 GCF_040296125.1 Streptomyces sp. NPDC002265
TAGGGGGGGGGGGGGCCCCGCCCCGGGGGCCCGCCCCTCACAGGGTCTGCGACGCTCCGCGCCGCAGGGGTGCGGGCCAGGTCGCCATCCCGGCCCGCTGACAGGGGCTCTAGGGGATCTCGTAGGCCACCGGCGGGTAGATCGCCTCATCGTCCTGGAGGCTGAACGCGTCCTCGAACAACGCCGGTTCACGATCCCCGATCAGCTCCGCCGCCTCCGCCGCCGTGCACTCCGTCAGCGACGCCCACCGCAGACGCCACGCCTGGATCACATACGCCGGGCCCTCCACGCTCCGGGAGGGGGAGCGCAGATACATCACGCCGTACGACAGCCGCTGCGCCAGCCCGCAAGCCAGCAGGAACGCCGTGTTCTCGAAGTACCGCTCCTCCGCACCGATCAGATCGTCGGCGGTGCCCTCACCTTCGACAGTCAGCGGCAGCGTCGCCGACAGCGGCCGCTCCATACTGTCCACCGTGACCCCGAGCCGCACCACGTGCTCACCCCGAGCCAGCCGCGCCATGACACGGGCCAAAATCACGTACGCCTCTTTCCGGGCCTCATCGAAAACATCGAGAGAAACCGGCGGCAGCTGCACCATGATGGAACACCCTTCGTTTCACAGGAGAATTGACCCCTGGCGAAGTTGCCGCCCCGCCAGGAATTCCATTTTATTTCGACGCCCTCATCCATGGAATAGGGCGGTGCATTATGCCGAGAAAACCAGCCATTCTTACGCCGCGATAAGAGTGCGGAGAGTCACCGCCCCAGGGGCGCTGCCTCGCATTCGCCCTAGTCTTGAGTGGGAGTATGGGGCGAGCCCAGAAAGTATCCCTGTCTAGAATCTGACGCATTTTCGCGGTGGAGTGGAGTCGGAGTTCCATCCCAGAATCTAGCCCATCGTCAGTTTTGACGCACAGCATGGAAGTGACAGCCCGTCACTTCCATGCGACGGGCTCACCATTCAGCCACCCCTCCCTTCGCTGCTGCGTTTCCGCCCGGATCGCGGTGCGATCGGGGCCCCAAC
>NZ_JBEOWS010000728.1:0-1016 GCF_040296125.1 Streptomyces sp. NPDC002265
CCTGGCGGGAGGTGCTGATCGCGCGCAGTTCGAAGTCCGGCAGCGCCTTGAGCGCCGGGACGTGGCTGATCGAGGCCCAGCCGTGCTGGCTTGCGCCGATGATGCCGATACCGATGGTGCTCATGTGCCTGCTCCTGCGAGTGACCGGGTGACCGGGTGTGCGTGTGTCCGGGGTGCGTGTCCGGGCGGGCGAATGCCCTGGGTAAGGGGGCGGCCGGAGACCGGACTGCTGCTGTCTCCCTGGCCGCGTTCCCCAGTGGACACTATCTGGAATGAAGAGTCAAGAAGGGTCCATCCTGGCGCCGGGCGGGCGGCGAATTACCTGCTGTGCTGGAGGCACCTGCGGCTCACAGTGGTAATTGACTGATCATTCCTGATTCGGATACCCTGGCCGGCATGGCCAGGATCAGAGAGTTCGACACCGAAGTGGTGGTGGAGGCGGCGATGGACGCCTTTCGCGCCAAGGGCTACGAGGGCACGTCCGTGCAGGACCTGGTGGCGGCCACCGGAGTGGGGCGAGGGTCGCTCTATGCCGCCTTCGGCAGCAAGGAGGGGCTGTATCTCGCCGCCATGGATCGCTACCGCGAGATGCACGCCGTGCCCCTGGTCGACATCCTGCGCGCCGGTGCCCCGGCGCGCGAGCTGATCCGTGAGGTCCTGCTCGGCACCGTCGATACGATCGTGGAGGACGGCAACCGCAAGGCCTGCCTCATCGTGGGTGCCGCGATGGAGCGCATCGCCCATGATCCCAAGGTCGCCGCCCATGTGCGCGTCACGACCACCTCAATCGAGGACGCGCTGTACGAGGTCATCGTGGAGGCCCGGTCGAAGGGCGAACTGCCCGCCGGCCGCCGCCCCCGCGACCTCGCGCGGTATCTCGTCGCGACGCTCCACGGGCTGCGGGTGCTGGGTGCCATCAACCCCGACCGGGCCTCGCTTGCCGCAGTCGCAGAGGTCGCCCTCGACGCTCTCGGCTGAAATTGCCCGTACCGGACCCAGGCGAGGCACCCCACGGC
>NZ_JBEOWS010000729.1:0-1012 GCF_040296125.1 Streptomyces sp. NPDC002265
GCCCCGGCATTGCGCCGGGGCGGTGGTGTGCGTGACGGTGCGTCTCAGTTGGCCAGACGCTGCAGGGTCTCCTGGAAGGAGACGGCGTTCCTGGGGGGCCGGTTGTGGGGCAGCTTGGCCAGAACGGCGGCCATGCCGCAGGTGTTGGTCACACCGGAGAAGACCAGTCCTGCCCCGACGGCTCCGGACAGCCAGTGCGCGGGCTGCCAGGCGAAGCCCGCCAGGAAGCCGATGACGACCAGAGAACCGGCGGCCAGGCGGACCTGTCGGTCCATGGGCCAGACGGCGCGGGCCCCGGCCGGGCGCTCGACTGGCTGGCCGGCCGCCGCCCAGGCGCTGGTGCCACCCTCCAGGGTGGCCGCCTCGATGCCCAGACCGGCCAGCTGAGCGCAGCCCTTGGCCGAGCGGGCCCCGGAAGCGCACACGATGAGCAGTGGTGCGCGGACCGCGGCGGCCTTCAGCGCGCCCGCAGCCTCATCCAGGCGGTCCAGGGGGACGTTGTGGGCGCCAGGGAGATGGCCGCTGGCGTACTCGCCGGGACTGCGGACGTCGACGACGGTGACCTCGCCGAGGCGGGCAGCGGCCTGGCCTGAGGTCAGGGCGGTGGGGGTGGTCACGGAACAATGCCTTTCGGTGGGTGGTTCCCTCCACGGTAAGATACCCGTGGGGGTATATGGAGGAGGATGTGTGGAACTCGACATGACGGCTGATGAGCTGAAGTCGGCGCTGAACCGGCTGCGGCGGGCGCAGGGCCAGCTTGCCGGGGTGATCAAGATGATCGAGGAGGGCCGGGACTGCGAAGACGTCATCACGCAGCTCGCCGCCGTCTCCCGTGCCCTGGACCGGGCCGGGTTCTCGATCATCGCGACGGGACTGCAGCAGTGCATGACCAGCGAGGATCCGGCGGTGCGGGACTCCGTGCAGATGCGGACCCGGCTGGAGAAGCTCTTCCTGTCGCTGGCCTGAAGCCCCCGTGGGGCCTGCTGCAGGCGCCCGGGACACCGGCGCCTGC